>CALVMI010000001.1 GCA_944345045.1 uncultured Bacilli bacterium
AACTGGTTTCCGGGACATATGAATAAAACGAGACGATTAATAGCTGAAAAATACAAGATGATTGATATTGTATATGAAGTGGTGGATGCAAGAATTCCTTTTTCATCTAAAATTAAGGATATTTATAATATTATAGGTAATAAACCGAAAATTTTAATCATGACAAAAAAGGATTTATGTGATATAAAGGTTACAAATGAATGGGTAAAATACTATGAAAATTTAGGAAATACTGGTTTACTTGTTGATTTAAATGATGCACACGATTATGAAAAAATTATCACCGTTACACATGAAATCATGAAAAATACCCAAGAAAAAAGAAAAGATAAAGGAATGAAGGAAAAAGAGATCCGTGCTTTAGTCATTGGTATTCCAAATGTCGGAAAAAGTACGCTTATTAATCGTTTGTGCAAAAGAAAAGTTGCAAGTGTTGGAAATAATCCCGGTGTTACGAAAGAACTAAGTTGGTTAAGGACACATAGCGATATTCTTCTTCTAGATACTCCTGGCATTCTTTGGCCCAAAATTGATCAAGGTGAAGTAGCGCTTAATTTAGCAGCTTGTACAGCAATCAAACAAGAAATTTTGCCAGCTGATGAAGTAGCAGTTCACATTCTAAAAAAACTAGAAGAATTTTATCCAGACATTTTAAAAGAAAAATATGGCTTAAGAAAAATTACAGATTTGGAGGAAGCTTATGAAATCATTGGTAAAAAAATTGGGGCGATGAAAAACGGCGAAGTAGACTATGAACGTGTTTCTCTAAAAATTATCAATGATATAAAAAATGAAAGTATAAAGGGGATAACATTAGATCGGAAATGAAAAAAGAAGTAGATTTATTAAGTTATGAAAAAAAATTATATCAAAGTGGTTATTCTTTGATCTGTGGAACAGATGAAGCAGGAAGAGGTCCGTTAGCAGGTCCCGTTGTTGCAGCTGCCGTTATTTTGCCAAAAAACTATACTTTAGATGGCTTAAATGATTCAAAACAATTAAGTGAAAAGAAAAGAGAGAAGTATTATCCTATAATTATAAAAGATGCGATTAGCTATGGCATTGGGATTGTAGATGCCAAAACAATTGATGAAATAAATATTTATGAAGCTTCAAGACTTGCTATGAAAAAGGCCATTGCAAGTATGAGTGTTAAACCAGATTATATCCTTACAGATGCCATGCCAATCAAAGACTTAGATATTCCAGTTACTTCGATCGTGCATGGAGATGCTCTTTCTTTGTCCATTGCCGCGGCCAGTGTTTTAGCTAAAGTGACTCGTGATCATATCATGTATGATTTGGATAAAAAATATCCTGAATATGAATTTGCCAAACATAAAGGTTATCCAACCAAAAGACATTTAGAACTTTTAAAGAAATATGGGGCAAATAGTGAGTATCGCTTTACATATAAACCAGTTCGTGATTTAATTATTGAAGGTGAAAAAAATGAAGAAGTTCATACATAAAAAGTTTTTATTAGAAGTAGTAATTACAACAATCTTTTTCTTTAGTATTGAGATGATTTTTCGTGTGGTAGAAAAATTTACGATCATTGACTGGGCAACATTCCGCATCTTTCTTTCTTGTTTCTTTATAAGCTTACTCCTAAGTTTTTTTACTTATTTTTTTAAAAAAGATCAAACGAGAAGAAGAGTTACAGCCTTGCTTTTGTTCATCGCGACAATATACGCTTGGGTTCAAGCAGGTTTTAATAACTTTTTAGGAGTATACGTCTCTTTTGGGACAAGCGGTCAAATAGGCGCGGTTACCTCGTATATTAAAGAATTTTTACTAAGCTATAAGCTAGAATATTATTTTATTTTTATTCCTTTTATTTTGTATTTAGTTTATATATATCAAATGAAGAAAATAAATAAAGAGGAAATAGGCAAAATAGGTGTTAAACCACGTATTTTTACTTGTTTTGTTCTTCTTTTAACCGGTGGTCTTTATATAGCAACTTTATATATTCCTTTTATGCAAAATCCTATTCAAATGGCGTTAAATAAACATTTATTTTTCTCGCCGACGAATTCTTCTGTTGCCATTAATCAATTTGGAACTTCTGTTTTTGGCGTCTTAGATATCAAACAACAATTCTGGCCAGTATACATTATCGAAGAATCTTTTGAAAAACCAGAAGGAAATGAAGAGGATACAAGAGTCTTTGATGATACAATTTGGGAAGAAATTACCAGAGAAGAAACAGATACAACCTTAAAGACTCTAGATCAATATTTTTTGTCTAGACCAATTGAACAACCTAACGATTATACAGGCTATTTCAAAGGAAAAAATGTCATTGTAATTATGATGGAATCAGTAAATAACATTATTTTGAATGCGGAATATTATCCGAATTTTCAAAGAATTTTAGAACATGCTTGGTATTGGGAAAATAACTATAGTCCAAGAAACGCTTGTGCAACTGGAGATAATGAGTTTAGTGGCATGACCTCTATTTATGCCTTAAATTCAGCTTGTACAGCTAATGTATATCCAAACAATGAATATTTTACATCGATTTTTAATCGTTTTAAAAACAGTGGTTATACTGTAACAAGTTACCATAATTTAGATTCCACATATTATTCGAGAGATATTTTTCATTATTCAATGGGAAGTATGGCTTACTACGATGGCAACGCCTTAGGAATGTCTTTTGATTCTAACGATTATCTAGAATGGCCAAGTGATGTCGAATTAATGGAAAAATCTTCAGCAATATTTACGCAAAATACACCGTTTATGGCTTGGATTACCACCGTAACTCCACATCAACCATACGATGGGGATAGTACTTATGGTAATAAATATTTAAGTTTGTTTGATGATACAGCTTATCCAATTACTCTAAAAAGATATATGTCAAAACTAAAAGTAACTGATGATGCACTCGGTGTTTTATTAGATACATTAGAAGAAAAAGATCTTCTTTCTGATACAGTAATAGTATTATATGGGGATCATTATCCATATGGTTTAGTGGACAGTGATGTAGATATGGCTGTCGACTATGATGTCTATGATTTTTATGAGATTGAAAGAACGCCATTTGTCATATATAATAGTGAATTAGAGCCAGAGACATTTTCCGGTAAAACTTCTTATATGAATATTTTACCAACTCTTGCTAATTTATTTGATTTAGATTATGATCCAAGATTTTATTTTGGTGAAGATTTATTTAGCGAGAATTTCTCTGGTCGAGTAGTATTCGCGGATAGTTCTTGGGAAGATAATATCGCCCGTTATGACGCAAGAAGTGGCTTAGTTACATATTTAGGAGAAGAAAGATATTCCATGAAAGAACTTCGAGCAATAAATCAAGATATTAATCAAAAAAAGCAAATGAGTAAACTAGTTATCACATCGGATTATTTTGCTGATCTAGAAGAAAAAATTTGTTTAAAAACAGAAAGCAGTACAACAGAAAGGAACGAAGAAAATGAGTAAACTTATGATCGTGGAGTCTCCACACAAAAGTAAGACCATTAAAGCATTTTTAGGACAAGATTATAAAGTGGTATCAAGTAAAGGACATATTATGGATCTTGCAACATCAGGAAAATTTGGTTTGGGTGTCGATGTTGAAAACGATTTTGCCCCTACCTATGTTCCTATTGCTGGGAAGAAAAAACTGATTAATGATTTAAAAAAAGAAGTAAAAAACGCGGACTTTGTGTATTTGGCAACTGACCCAGATCGTGAAGGAGAAGCCATTTCTTGGCATTTAAAAGAAGCTTTAGGAATTAATGAGAAAGCTTATGAACGAATTACTTTTAATGAAATTACGAAAAGAGTAGTCGAAGAAGCTTTAAAAAATCCTCGTAAAATTGACGAAAATTTAGTAAAAAGTCAAGAAACAAGAAGAATATTAGATCGAATTATTGGCTTTCGTTTAAGTAAACTTATGCAAAGTAAAACGGGTGGAAAAAGTGCTGGTCGTGTCCAAAGTGTCGCTTTAAAATTAATTGTCGACCGTGAAAGAGCTATTTTAGCTTTCATTCCTGAAGAATATTGGACTATAACGGCTGATTTCAAAGATTTTACTGCAGATTTAGAAAAATACCAAGGAAAGAAAATAGAAATAAAAGGCGAAAGACAAGCTGATGATATTTTATCTTCTTTATCAAACGCCTTTAAAATTGCTAAAGTAGAATCAAAAAAAATAACAAGAAATTCAAAACCAATTTTTAAGACAACGACTTTACAACAAATGGCATCTAGTAGATTAAACTATCCTTCATCTAAAACCATGCGAATTGCTCAAAAACTTTATGAAGGTGTTGATCTAGGAAGCGAAAGTGTCGGTTTAATCACCTATATGCGTACCGATTCCGAACGTGTTTCACCAGAATTTGTTGCCGAGACAAAAGAATATATTGAAAAAAAATATGGCAAAGAATATGTCGGAAGTGTCAAAGTTCCAAAGAAAAAGGAAAATATTCAAGATGCTCATGAAGGTATAAGACCAACAAGCATTACAAGAACCCCGGAATCAATTAAAGATTATTTAACGAATGAAGAATATAAATTATACGATATGATTTATACTCGTGCTTTAGCGTCCATCATGGCAGGTGCAGGACTATTAAATACAACTGCAATTTTAGAAAATAATGGCTATGAGTTTAAAGCGACAGGCTCAATTTTACAATTCGATGGCTATTTAAAAGTGTACAATCGCTTTGAAGAGCAAAAAGATGTAATTTTACCGGACTTTGCTAACTATAAAAGCGGAGTCGTCATCGCAGATAAAATAGAAAAAGAACAACACTTCACAAAACCAGAACCAAGATATACAGAAGGTTCCTTAATCAAAGAAATGGAATCTTTAGGAATAGGAAGACCTAGTACATATGCTCCAATTATTCAAACTCTTAAAGATCGTGGCTATGTAACTATGGAAGAAAAGAAGTTTGTTCCAACGGAAATCGGCATCGAAACAACAGACAAATTACAAGAATTCTTTAGTAATATTGTTAATGTTGAGTATACAGCAAATATGGAATCTGAGTTAGATGAAATAGCCGAAGGAGAACTAAATAATATCAAAGTGTTAAAAGAATTTTACGACACTTTTGAGCCAATGGTGGAAGATGCTTTTAAAAATATGGAAAAGAAAGAAGCAGAAGAAACAGGCGAGAGTTGTCCAGAATGTGGCAATCCATTAGTAAAAAGACGAGGCAAATATGGTGAGTTTGTAGCCTGTTCAAACTATCCAAATTGTAAATATATAAAAAAAGAAGCAAAACAAGTAGTTGAAATTATGCCTTGTCCAAAATGTGATGGTATGATTATTGAGAAAAAAACTAAAAGGGGAAAAATTTTCTATGGCTGTAATCACTACCCAAAATGTGATTTTGCCTTATGGGACAAACCAATAAAAAAATGTCCTCAATGTGATGGCCTCATGGTGGAAAAAAAGAAAAAGGCTATTTGTCAAAATTGTAACTATGAAGAGGAAATATAATACAAGAGTACGCTCAAATATTGACGATTCACTCTAACTTTGATATAATTATCTCTTCTTGTGAGGTGGGAGATTATGAATAAGCAATATGCTTTAAGTGTAGAAAGAGAATATCAAAATCCGTATTGTATTTTGATGCCTTTAAAGGACATAGATCGAATTTTTATCGAACATAATGGTCGTGAGGAAGAAATATTAAAAATTATTCATGACTATGATTCGGTAATGATTGAAACAAATCCAGATAGATTAGGAATCAAAGTATTAATAAATGGTAAATGGAAAAACGATCATCAAGTTCCAGTAGTAAAAGATGCTTTTATTCTTACTTATTCCGTACCAGAAGTGTTAAGCAGAATTCCTAAAAAAGAAGGATATTTAAAAGATATTTTAGTTCATTTTCAAAAAGCAATTAAACAAGAAAGTGCCAGTTCTTTATTTAAAGAAATTTTAGAAACTCAAACTCTTATTGAAAGATTTGAAGAATTTTCATATGAAGAGCAAAGATTAATACGGGTTTACTTATCTTCAAAAATAGATGTTCATAAAATATTGGGTAAAAAGGAAACTATGTATAATGATGTAGAAACTCTAGAAATTCCAAAAGAACAAAATTCCACCTTGCTTAATCCAACTTTAAAACGTTCAAAATTCGAAGAAAATCCTCAAAAATAAATTTTATAGCCACCAAAATGTCAACTTTCCGTAAATTGACATGGGGGGGGGGTGTGTGTGTGGTAAGATTACTATGAGAAATCATGGTAATTTTTTTATTTGTTTGATAAAATATATATGACATAATATGTTATGAGTAAAATAATAAAAATAAACCATAGTATTAGAAGAGGGATATCTATGCGCAAGAAAGTTGTCATATTATTAGGTATATTATTATTGATTACACTATCCATAGGTATCAGCTATGCCTCATGGGTAT
>CALVMI010000002.1 GCA_944345045.1 uncultured Bacilli bacterium
AAGAAAATAATGTCGAAAGAGTAGAAGGAAGCCTTACCCAAACAGCAGAAGGATTCGTAAAAGAAGATCAAATAACAATAAATGGTACACCAGAAATCGTATATGGACCAGAAGTATTAACCGAATCAGAACAAATCATATTAGAACAAGCAGAATTTGATACAAGTACATTAGAAAAAACAACGTATTATTTAGTCTATAATTATAAAAACAATGGAGATCAAAATGTCCAACAAGGACAAACTTTTAGTGGGAAAGTCACCGTAAAACTAATTAGTGAATTAAATGGAAGTGAAGAACAAACGGCAGCTGATTATATTCTTTCATTAGTAGACACTAGTGACGAACTAGTAGATGATGAAACAGAAGATCACAATATAAGATACATCGGAGCCAATCCAAACAATTATATATCTTTTAATAATGAATTATGGCGAATCATTGGTGTTATGAATAACATAGACGATGGCAGTGGAACCAAAGAAACAAGATTAAAAATAATTAGAAATGAACCTATAGGAAATTATAGTTGGGATAATAAGCCAAGTGGAACAGGATCATCAACTTCATCAAATGGTAGTAATGATTGGAGTGATTCACGACTCATGATGCTATTAAATCCAGGATATGAAACCCCAAATAGTCCAATTTATGAATATGAAGGAAGCCTATATTATAATGCCAAAAGTGGAACGTGTTATTCTGGGTATAGTGGAGCCACAGTATCTTGTGATTTTACCGATACAGGATTACAAAGTACAGAAGCAAAAGCCATGATCGAAGATGCTGTATGGAAGTTAGGAGGATTATCTAGTTCTAGTAGTGATGCAAGTTATTATAGGAATGCAATTACAAGTACGTGGTATACATACGAAAGAAGAACAGAAGTATATGAAGGAAGACCAACAGAATGGACAGGAAAGATAGGTTTAATGTATCCAAGTGATTATGGATATGCCACAAGTGGCGGAAGCACAACCAATCGAGAAACATGTCTAAATACAATTTTATATAATTGGGATAGTCCAAGTGATTGTAAAAACAATGATTGGCTATATAATAGCAGTAATCATCAATGGACATTAACTTCTAGTTCCAGCAATTCGGACGGCGTGTTCAATGTGCTTAGTGTTGGGTACGTGTACGTCAGCTCTGCGGACCATCCCTATAATGCCGCTTCCCCCGCCTTATATCTAAACTCTAACGTAAAAATAAGTGGAGGAGAAGGAACGGAAAGTTCACCGTATCAATTGAGCCTGTAGGAAACCTAAGATGGGGCCCAGCCGCGAGGAGATGCGGCAGGGGTGCGCCTCCGGTTATCCACATCAGACTTTGTTAACTTGCATGGCCAATTCCGGTTTGAAAGACTTTTAAAGAGTCTTTTTTTGTGTTATCATGTATTTAGGGTGGTTGTTTTCATGCAAGTAGTTTTAGATAATAAACTTTTTGAAGTTGAAATTATAAGAAAACCTAATAAAAATATATATATGCGTTTTAAAAATCAAAATACCATTATGGTGAGTTGTAATCGTTTGGTAAGTGAAAAAGAAATTGAAAAGCTTTTAATAAAAAATAAAGAGTCTTTGCTTAAAATGTATGAGAAAAAAGCAAAAGAAGAAATGAATGATGCTTTTTTTTGGTATTTAGGAAAAGCTTATACAAGAGTTTTTGATGGGATAAGTAAGGAAGTTTTTTTTGAACAAGATTGTGTGATTGCTAAAGATGAAAAAACTTTAGAAAAGTTTTATATTAAAGAATGTGTGAGAGTTTTTGAAAGTGAAGTAAATAGAATTGTTCCTTATTTTAAAAATATTCCTAGATTTTCTTTAAAAATACGGAAAATGAAAACTAGATGGGGTGTAAATAATATTACGAAAAGAACGATTACTTTAAATAGTGAATTGTTAAAAAAAGATTTAGATTTACTTGATTATGTAATTATTCATGAGTTGTGTCATTTTTATGAGGCAAATCATAGTTCAAGATTTTGGGCACATGTTCAAGAGTTTTATCCTAAATATAAAGAAGCAAGAAGGAGGCTTAGAAGTGTATGAAAATTGAGTCTTTAAAAAATGATCGAGTGAAAAAATGGGTTCGTTTAAAAGATAAAAAAGAAAGAGATAAAACAGGAACTTTTTTAGTTGAGGGAGATCATTTGGTTACGGAGGCTAAGAAAAAGGGCGTTGTTTTAGAAATTATTACTACGGAAGATATTAAAGAGGCTAGAATTCCTACTTTTCAAGTTACGAAAGAAATTATGAAAAAAATTACGGAACAGGTGACACCTTCTAACATTATTGCGGTTTGTAAAAAAACAGAAGAGACTTTTATGCCTGGACCTTTACTTGTTTTAGATGATATTCAAGATCCTGGAAATTTAGGAACTATTATTCGTAGTGCCGTTGCTTTTGGTTTTGAAGAAATTATTTTAAGCGAGAAAACGGTTGATGTGTACAATCCAAAAGTCATAAGAAGTACAGAAGGAATGCTTTTTCATGTGAAGATTTTTAGAGAAAATTTGCCAGAGTTTTTAGAGAAAATTCATGATGAATATTTGATTTTTGGAACGGATGTTCAAGATGGAGTATTAGTAGAAGATTCGATTATTCCTACTCAATTTGCCCTTATTATTGGTAGTGAAGGACAAGGGATTAGCAAAGAGGTAAGAAAATATTGTGATAAGTTTTTTTATATTCCAATGAAAGATGTTTGTGAAAGTTTAAATGCAGGTGTGAGTGCTTCTATTTTAATGTATGAAATAAGTAAAGGGAAAAAATATGAGTAAGATTTATTTTGGTTATACAACACAAAGTCATGGTTTAAAAGGTGAACTTAAGTGTTATACAGATTTTGAAAGAAAAGATATTGTTTTACAAAAAAATTATCCGGTATATATCGAGGGGAAACGTCATGTGATTAGTAGTGTTCGACCTCATAAAAATTATTATTTGCTTACTTTTGATCATTTAGAAGATATTAATTTAGTTGAAAATTTTCGTCATCAAGACATATATATTAAAAGAGAGGAACTTCCTTTAAAAGAAGGAGAATTTCTATATAGTGATTTGATTGGTTTTTCCCTATTAGATCAAACAGAAATACTTGGAAAAATAGAAAATGTTCGTTATAATAAAGGAGGAATTTTGTTAGAAGTTTTGGGTTCAAAAAGATTTTTCGTTCCTTTTAATGACGCATATATAAAAAAAGTTTCTTTGAAAGAAAAGATAATTGAAGGCCAAAATATTAAAGGATTGATTTTATGAAGTTAGATATACTTACTCTTTTTCCTAAAATGTTTGAGGGTATTTTACATGAGTCTATTATAAAAAGAGCTATCGAAAAAAATGCGGTGGAAATTCGCATTATTGATTTTCGGGAGTTTTCTAAGTTAAATAATCATCAAGTTGATGATACTCCTTACGGTGGTGGCTCTGGCATGGTTCTTCGGTGTGAACCGCTTGTTGAAGCTATTGAAGCGGTGAAAGATGAAAATAGTAAAGTCTTGCTTATGTGTCCACAAGGCAAGCCTTATAAAGAAGCAGATGCTATTCGATTAAGTAAAGAAAAACACCTTGTTATTGTATGTGGTCATTATGAAGGATATGACGAGCGAATAAGAAATTTTGTGGATGAAGAAATTAGTATAGGAGACTATGTTTTGACTGGTGGCGAGATACCAGCAATGGCCGTGATGGATTCTATTATTCGTTTGCTTCCAGGAGTAATCAAAGAAGATTCTTTTAAGGAAGACTCTTTTACGAATGGCTTATTGGATTATCCTACTTATACAAAGCCCGCTGATTTTCGCGGCTTAAAAGTTCCTGATGTTTTGTTATCGGGCAATCATCAAGAAATTAGAAAATGGCGAGAAGAACAGGCTTTAGAAAACACCAAGAAAAGACGAAAAGATTTGTTAGAAAAATAAGGTGATAAATATGGTATATCAAGTAAAAAAAGATCGTCGGAAGAAAAAAATGGGACGCAAGAAGCTGACGGTTGATGGATTAAAAATGAATCCTAAGTTTTCTCATCACCAAAATTTGATTGAAGTAAAAGAAATTATTGTTATAGAATCTTCATTAAAAGAACAAGTTTTGAAAAGACAATTTCAAGTGGCTTTTCGAAGACTTTTTAAAATGGTTGCGAATACATTATCCTCTGATGAGGCAACAGAGGGAGATATTAAACTTGCTTTAGATGAAATTTTAAAAGTAAAGAAAGTTTTGCAAAGTAAATATAAACATCAGATTAGTAATGAAGAATATCGAATTATGTGGAATAAGGTTTATTTACTTCAAAAAAAGGCTAGTGAACGTTTGGTTTGGTTAGAGGAATTGAAAAAAAATTATACCATGTATTATCAAGAGGAGTTAGAAGAAAAAAAGGGAAGAGGAAGATAAATGCAAGTTTTCGATTTTGACAATACCATTTATAGGGGCGAGAGTACTTTTGATTTTGCAGTCTATGTTATTTTAAGAAGAAAAAAGTTAATTACTAAGCTTCCAGGAATTGTAAAAATCTTATGGAAATATAAAAAGTGTAAATTGAGTGTGCAGGAATTTCAAAGGGAGTTAGAAAAATATACAGAAGATTTTTTGGAAAACAGTGATTTTATAAAAGAATGTGTAACAGCTTTTTGGCAGAAAAATTTGAAAAAATTAGATTTAGAAATGATTAAAAAAATTAAAAAAGAAGATGCTATTGTAACGTGTAGTCCATCTTTTTTACTCGATGAAATTAAAGATAAACTTGTTGCCAAAAAGATGATCACTTCGGAAATTGATTTAGAAACGGGAAAAATTCATTGTTTAAATTTTGGAAAAAATAAAGTACAAAATTTTCGAAAAAAATATCCGAAGTTAAAAATAGAAATGGTTTATACAGATTCGTATAATGATCAAGCTTTAATTGATATTGCAAAGCATGCCACTTTAGTAAAAAAAGGAAAATGCATTCAAATAAAATAGAGGTGAAGAGCATGGCTAGTAAAATTTTTCCTAATCAAGAAGGACTTGATAATTTTTTGAAATCAAAATCGCTTCATAAAATTAGTGAAGGATCAGAAGCAAAATGTTATTTATCTTATGTTGATGGTTTAGCATATAAAAGAATAAGCAAGGGAAGAACAGGAGACTTTATAACTAAAGATCAAATTGATTTACCTTCTTTTGCGTTTCCCCAAGATTTATTTATTGTTGATGAAAAGGTTTATGGGTATCGAAGTGAATATATTGATCCAAATTTGTTTTTGATAGATGCTTATAACCCACTTTCAATAGTAAAGTTTAAAAAATTGAATTTACAAAATTTAAAAAGAGCGTTAGAGATTTTTGCTAAAGATACAGATCGTTTATCAAAAGAACATATTCAAATATATGATATGGCTTTTAATTTAGCTTTTACAGGAACACGATTAGTTGCTTTTGATACTTTAGATTATTTTAGAACTGAAAAAGATGTAACTGAAATGAATCGTTCTTCCATTGATTATGCGATTAAAACTCTTTTTAATTTGTGGTTACAAATTGATCCATTTACTTCTTTAAATCAACTTCCTTTGGAAGAATATTTAAAAGAAATTGAAGGAATACAAAGAAGATTAATTAAAAGTGATGAAAATTATTAGAAACACTAGTAAAAGTGCTTTTTTTGTTTTTTGAGAGAAACTGTAGTATACTTATGCTGTGATGAAAATGTATGCAGATGTGTTAGTAGAAATCAAGAATAAACATGTAGATAAAACTTTTACGTATCATGTTCCAGATGATTTAAAAACGAAAATTATGGTTGGTAAACGTGTTCTTGTTTTGTTTGGAAATAAAGAAGTGGAAGGATATGTTTTAGGTTTAAAAGATACTTGTGATATTGAAACAAAAGATGTTTTAGAAGTCCTTGATGAAGAGCCAATCTTAAATGAAGAAATGCTTGAATTAGGAAGATTTATGCAAGAGAAAACTTTAAGTAGTTTAAGTAGTTGCTATAGTACGATGCTTCCAAAAGCTTTAAAGGCAAGTAAAAAAACTACTGTTAAGAAAAAAGAAGTTCTATATTTAAAGTTGACTGATGATTTAGAAAACTTGATGTTGAAGGTTTCTTCTAGTACACAGAAAGATATTTTGGCTTTGTTTAGCGATGGTGAAGTTTTAAAAAGTAGAGCAAATCAAGTGAGTGCTTCGGCTGTGAAAACTTTGTTAAAAAAAGAAATGCTTGTTGAAGAAGCAAGAGAAGTGTATCGTTATCATATTGAAAATCTTCAAAAAGAAAAGCCTAAAACATTGAATGATGAACAAAAAATGGCTTTTCAAAAAGTTTGTGAAGGGCTAGGAAGTAATAAAACTTATTTGCTTCATGGGGTAACGGGTTCTGGGAAAACCGAAGTATATTTAGCTTTAATTCGCGAGGTTCGTAAACAGGGAAAAGATGCGATTGTTTTGGTGCCTGAGATTAGTTTAACGCCTCAATTTGTTGAACGTTTTAGTAAACGTTTTCCAGAAGATATCGCCGTTTTACATAGTGGACTTTCTGATGGTGAGAAGTATGATGAGTACCGTAAGATTCTTCGCCATGAAGTTCATATTTGTATAGGAGCTCGTAGTGCTTCTTTTGCACCTTTTACTAATTTAGGAATTATCATTATGGACGAGGAACATTCAGAATCTTATAAACAAGAGAATAATCCTAAATATCATACGTTAGATATTTTGAAAAAAAGATGTGAGATTCAATCTTGTCCTTTAGTTTTAGGTAGTGCTACACCAACTCTTGATTCGATGGCACGGGCGAGTAAACATCTTTATGAATATCTACCTTTAAAAAAACGCGCGAATAAGGCTTTACTTCCTACTTGTCTTTTAGTTGATATGAGTGAAGAAGTTAAAGAAAGACATCATATTTTAAGTCGTGAGTTAGAATGTGCGATTATTGAAAAATTAAATAAAAATGAACAAGTCATGATTTTATTAAACCGAAGAGGGCACTCAACTACGATTACTTGTTCTAATTGTGGTTTTACTTATCGTTGTCCGCATTGTGATATTACGCTTACTTATCACAAAACAACCAAAAATCTTCGATGCCATTACTGTGGTTATACCAAATATATTGATGAGTTGTGTCCGAAATGTATGGAAAAGTCTTTAAATTATTATGGCATGGGGACAGAAAAGTTAGAAGAATATTTAGAAAATGTTTTTCCAACGGCACGCGTTGTTCGAATGGACCGTGATAGTACAACGAATAAAGGAATGCATGAGAAAATTATTAAGGACTTTCAAGATCATAAATATGATATTTTACTTGGGACGCAGATGATCAGTAAAGGGCTTGATTTTCCTAATGTGACTTTAGTTGGTATCTTAGATGCGGATTCCTCTTTAAATATTCCTGATTATAAAAGTAATGAAAGGACTTTTGCTTTATTATCGCAGGCAAGTGGTCGTGGTGGCAGGGGAAAAGTACCAGGAACGGTTATTATTCAAACTTTTCAGCCGGAAAATTATATTTTAAAATGTGTTCAAAATCATTCTTATGCAAGTTTTTTTCAGTATGAAATGAAAATTCGAAAAACTTTAAAATATCCACCTTTTTATTATTTGGTTTTGCTAACATTTAAGTCTAAAGATTATCAAAGTGTTAGTAAAGAGGCTAAACAAGCTGCATCTTTTTTAGAAAAAAGTTTAGATAAAGAAACGATTATTTTGGGTCCAACAACGGCTAATATGTTTTTAGTAAATGGGGTTTATCATTTTGAAATATTGATAAAATATCGTTTTGATGATAAACTAATAAATACTTTAAAAGAATTAGATTCTTATGTTCTTTTAAATAAAAAAGTGACAATGGATATGGATTTTCATTATTAGAAAAGAGGGAAAAATGAAAAAGAAATATAAATTAATACGTGGGGCTATTTTAGGTGTTGTGATTGCAAGTTCAACGCCAACGATTGTACAAGCTCAAAATAATGGAGTAAACATTTCTAATGCTTCTTCCTTTTTGAGGGAAAATGCGAAAGAATTGTTTGATGGCCTTGTTGATTGGAGTGCTAATGTAGATGAAAAGATCAATGATCATGTTGTTGATCCTATTAAAGAAAAGATTTCTAGCACGAGTCTTTTTGAAAAAGATTCTCTATGGTTAATCGAAAAAAAAGGTGCTTTAACCGAAGAAGAGACTCATTATTTTTTCGTTTATAAAGATGCAAGTTATGATAAAACTTATTATTATGATATTTATCATAATGAGGTAGCGAAAGATAGTCCTGAAGTGGCATTTACTTTTACAAAAGAAATGTATTTTTCAGTGACAAATTTAGCTGCAGATAGTTTTTTAAAACTTATATATGAAGATCGGCGCGGAGGCGTTAACTACGTGAATTTTACGGATATGATTGATAATGAAGAAACGTTAAGTGTTTCTAATGGCAAAGTAGGAGATTTTGAAAAGCAATATGTTCGTTATCAAGATTGGCAACAGATGTTTAATTTAGATACCCAAAACGAAAAAATTAGTATTGATGAATTAAATGAATGTTTAGCTATTTTAGAAGAAAATTATCAAAAGGAACATTCTGATTTGGTAAGGAGACGGTAATTTGAAAGATTTACAAGTTATATTTATGGGAACGCCTGATTTTTCAGTTCCTGTTTTACAAACACTAATTAAAAATACGCAAGTAAAATTAGTTGTGACACAGCCTGATAAGGAAGTGGGAAGAAAACATGTTTTAACGCCTTCTCCAGTGAAACAAGTAGCCTTGGAAAATAATATTTCTGTTTTTCAACCTGAGAAGATTCGCGTAGATTATGAAGAAATTTTAAAAACACCATGTGATATACTTATTACTTGTGCTTATGGACAAATTATTCCTAAAGAGATTTTGGAGTATCCAAGACTAGGATGCATTAATGTTCATGCTTCATTGCTTCCAAAATACCGTGGAGGAGCGCCTATTCATTGGTGTTTGATTAATGGTGAAGAGAAAACAGGAATTACAATTATGTATATGGCAGAAGGTATGGATACAGGAGATATTATCGCTCAAGAAGAATATAAAATTTTACCAGAAGATAATGTTGGAACTTTGCACGAAAAATTATCTTTTTTAGGAGCAGATCTTCTTTTAAAAACTTTGCCAAGTATTCTTGATGGTACAAATAAAAGAATAAAGCAAAATGAAGAAGAAGTAAGCTATGCGTATACGATTAAAAGAGAGGAAGAACATATTAATTTTGTTAATAAAGGAAAGGATATTGTCAATAAAATTCGCGGGCTTAATCCATGGCCAATGGCTAATATGATCGTAAGTGGTGAAGAATATAAAATTTTAGAAGCCTATTTTATTTTAAAGAGTGATGTTCAATCTGGAAAAGTATTGGATATTAAGAAAGATGCAATTGGCATTGGCTGTGCTGATGGCATTGTTTATCTTACCAAAATAAAGCCGTTTGGTAAAAAAGTCATGATGGTAAAAGATTATTTAAATGGAACTAAAAAAGAAGATATTCAAAATTGGAATATTACTTAAAAAGAAATGAAGAAGTTATAAAAAAAATTAAAGTGTCAACTTAAAACATCTTGACAATGGGGAGGGGGTATATGATACAATCATCTTATAAGAATAAGGTGATTTTTTAATGAAATTAGAAAAATATAAACCAAAAGATCCAAAGAAAATAGGAATTACCATATTTACAGTTGTTTGTGTTTTATTAGTAGCAGGAGTGTTTTTATATACCTCATTTGCCTCATTTGAAACAAATGAAACTTTTAATATTATAAAAGGAGAAGTACAAGATCCAGGAGATCTATATTTTGCTTTTTATATCGATGATGAAATAAGTAGTAGAATGCCTCAGAAAGGTGAAGGGTATGTCTTAGATACCGAGAAAACAACATGTACAAATGGAGCAAGCATTGATTTTAATACCGATGATTGGTCCATCAAAGTATTAAATATGACTAAGACAAGAACAAAATGTACTTTGTATTTTAAAGAACAAACTTTTAATGATGCCATTTTAGCCTGTAACGATACCGCGGCAAATTGTCTTAAAAATAATGCAAGTTTAACTAGTGAATTAGTAGATGATGAAACCTCAGATCATAATATCAGATATATCGGAGCCAATCCAAATAATTATGTCCAATTCAATAATGAATTATGGAGAATCATCGGCGTATTTAACAATATAGAAGACGGTACAGGAACAAAAGAAACAAGATTAAAAATCATTAGAAATGAACCATATAGTGAAGGAATAGCGTGGGATACTGATAACGTAAACGACTGGAGTACAGCTAGTTTACAAGAAGAATTAAATGGGACATATTTAGAAAGTATTACAAGTCCTTCAAAAGAAATGATTTCAGATGCTGTATGGAAGTTAGGAAGAACATCAAGTTATACAAGTAACAGTAATGGTTTAGCAAGTCATTGGTATACCTATGAAAAAGGAACAACCATATATGAAGGAAGACCAGCAGAATGGACAGGTAAAATAGGTTTAATGTATCCAAGTGACTATGGATATGCCACATCAGGAGGAAGTACAACAAATAGAGAAACCTGTCTAAATAAAGAATTATATAATTGGGATAGTTCAAGTGTAAGTGATTGTAAAAACAATGATTGGCTCTATAAAAGTGGAACTTATCAATGGACCTTAACTTCTTATTCCGGTTCTTCGGTCGTCGTGTTCCGTGTGGATAGTGTTGGGCGCGTGAACATCGGCCCTGCGTACCTTACGTCTGATGCCGTTTCCCCCGCCTTATATCTAAACTCTAACGTAAAAATAAGTGGAGGAGAAGGGACGGAAGAATCACCGTATACCCTAAGTCTGTAGGAAACCTAAAAAAGTTAAAAAAATGACTCAAATTAACACAAGTTTACACAAATTTGACAATATAGAAGTGCTATGTTATAATTTATATGCTTTATGTGATAAATGCAACATTTGAATAAAAAGGAGGGTTTGAAATGTTTGTAAGTCAAATAAATAGTTTTTATCAAGATGTCAAAAAAGAAATAAACAAAAAAGAAAATGTTTTGAAAAGTTTAAATGGATCTTCTAAAGAAAAAAGAGAGTTACAAGAGGAAGTTGTCTATTTAAAAAAATTTGCATCTCAATTAGAGAATATTTGTGTTTTTACAAATATAGCAAAAGATCATATTTATTCTCATGTTTATGATGTTCTTTATAAAAAAGAAACTTATAATCAGTATAAAAGAATGTATCAATCGATGAATAATCAGTTAATAAAAGTTTTGGATTTAAAAGATTCTGTTTTGGGTGATAAAAAAGAAGATGAAGTAATTATCTTTCAGACAATGAATTGGGCATTAAATGTTATTACAGGAAAATGTTTGGATGTCAAAAAAGATGTTTTGGATTGTGGTTTTGAAGAATTTAAGGATAGAGAATTGGTTACAGATGATGAAAAAGAAGAATGTTTATTTGATTCTTCTTTATATGAAAGTTTAAGTCAATTTTCATCTATTCAGGAACTATTAGATAACTGTTTAGAACAAAGGTATGGTTATAAAACGTTTTTGTCATTAGCTAAATCATTTATGATCTATCAAAAGGAATCTTTAAAATATAGCGGATTTGCTGATTTAGCCAAATCATATGATGCGGATATGATTATTGAAAATGCGAATAACGCTGCTGCTTTAGATATGTATGAGTATGTTAAAATTAGAAGAGCTATGGAGGTCCTTTTAAAACAAGAAGATTATTCTAAGGTCGTATCTTTAGCTTCTTATCTTGACGAAAAAACTAAAAGTAAAAAAGTGAAAAGAAATAGATCTTTGAAGAAGAAACAATAGTTTTCTTCTTCTTTTTATGCGATAATAAAAAAAGGAAGTGATATGTATGTTAAATATATATGGTCAGACTAAAGAAGAACTTGTAAAATATTTTATAGAGCATCAAGAAAAAAGTTTTAAAGCAACACAAGTATATGAGTGGTTATATCAAAAAAGAGCTACAAATATTGATGATTTTTCTAATATAAAGAAAGAAATTCGTGATCAATTAAAAAAAGATTTTGCTTTTAATTTGCCTGAAATTATTGAAAGACAAGTAGATAAAGATGTTGAAAAATATTTATTTTTGCTTTCTGATGGTGAGAAAATTGAAGCTGTTTTAATGAGACATGATTATGGCTTAAGTGTTTGTGTTTCAACAGAAGTAGGCTGTAATATGGGCTGTGCTTTTTGTGAGTCTGGCCGTCTTAAAAAAATCCGTAATGTTGAGGCTTATGAAATGGTTGGTCAGATTTTACAAATTGAAAAAGTTATTGGTCAAAGAATTAGTTCGGTTGTTTTAATGGGTATTGGTGAACCGCTAGATAATTATGAAAATGTAGTTAATTTTATTAAAATTATTAATGATCCAAAAGGAATAGCGATTGGAGCTCGCCATATTACTCTTTCAACATGTGGGATTATTCCTAAAATAGATGAATTAAGTAATTTGAACATTCAAATAAATTTGGCTATTAGTTTACATGCTCCAAACGATAGTTTAAGAAATAAATTGATGCCCATAAATAAAGCTTATCCTTTAGATAAACTTATGGAAGCCGTGAAAAGATATATTGCTAAAACAAATCGTCGGGTGACAATTGAATATGTTTTATTAAAAAATGTGAATGATCAAGTTGTTCATGCAAAAGAATTAGCGCATCTTTTGAAAGGTTTAAACGTCTATGTTAATCTTATTCCTTATAATGAAACGAATCATTTGGAATTTTCTAAAAGTCCACAGAAACAAATTCAAGTTTTTTATGATACTTTAAAAAAAGAAAATATTAATGTGACAGTAAGAAGAGAATTTGGAAGTAAGATCGATGCTGCCTGTGGCCAATTACGAAGCAAAGAAATTTAAAAACATATTGCATAATAGTACTTTTTTTGTCTAATTTAATGTCAAATGAGTTTTTTTTCTTGTTTTTTGAAAAATATAATTTTACGCTAGAAATAGAAAAAATGAAAAAGTTTAGTATTTTTTTAGATTTTGTTTATAATAAGAAAAGAAATGAGGTTATGTTATGCAAAAATTAGAAAATAAAGTTGCGATTGTTACTGGGGGTGCGATGGGTAATGGTTTAGGAATTGCTAAAGTTTTTTTGAAATATGGGGCAAAAGTAATTATTTTAGATTCTTCAAAAGAACTTGCGACAACTTTAGGTTCTTTGGAAAAAGAATTTCCAGACAAAACGATATTGGGTTATGAAGTGGATATTCGTGATAAAAAGATGCTGGATGCTATTTGTTATGATATTCATAATAAATTTGAAAATATTGATGTTTTAGTTAATAATGCTGGTGTTTGTATATTAGAATCTTTTATGAACATGAGTGATGAGATTCGAGATAAACAATTTGATATTAATATTAAAGGAACTTGGAATGTTACTAAAGCTGTCATTCCTTATATGAAAAAAGGAAGTATTGTGAATTTATCTAGTGTTACGGGGCCTAAAGTTGCTGATCCTGGAGAAGTAGCGTATGCAACAACTAAAGCGGCTTTGATTGGCTTTACAAAAGGCTTAGCGGCTGATTTGGTATCTCAGGGAATTCGAGTTAATGCGATCCTTCCTGGATATATTAGAACACCAATGGTTGAGGGGATGGCCAAACAGACAAATAAAACAGATCCGGAGAGTGTTATTCGAGGTATTGCTGATGCTATTCCGATGAAAAGAATGGGAACGATTTATGAACTTGGTGAGTTAGCTGCCTTTTTGGCGAGTGAAGAGTCTAGTTACATAACGGCAGAGACCATTGTTTTTGATGGAGGTAGTACTTTACCTGAAACAAATAGTATGGGAGTGTAAACTCTCTTTTTTTGGACTTTTTGGTGTCAACTAAACGTATAATAAATTAAAGAAATTGTCAAAAAAAATCAGATGTTTTCTATAAGAATGGACGAATTTCGCTTTTTTTGATATGCTTATTATGATAATTAACAATATGAATGAGGTGGCATTATGAAATCATATTATTTAACAGATGCAGGAAAGGTTCGCAGTCATAATGAAGATTCAGTAACGATTGTGAAAAATGGTAGTGAAGAGTATTTACTTTTGGTGGCTGATGGTATGGGGGGACATCGAGCTGGCGAAGTAGCTTCTAGTTTAGCCGTCACGCATTTTGGTAAACGCTTTTCTTCTTTAAGTAGTGTTGGAAATTTAAAGGATGCGGTAAGTTGGATAAATGATAATGTAAGTGAAATTAATGAAGCAATTTTAGATTATGCAAAAAATCATTTTGATTCAACAGGTTTAGGAACAACACTTGTTTTAGCACTTTTGACAAAAGATTTTTTGATTTTTGGAAATGTGGGTGATTCATCAGGCTTTGTTTTAAAAAATCATCGCCTTCATAAAGTAACAAAAGATCATACGTTAGTAAGCTTACTTGTTGAAGCTGGAGATTTGACAGAAGAAGAAGCTAGAAATCATCCAAAGAAAAATGTTTTGATGAAAGCTTTAGGTGCTAGTGAGAAAGTAGATATGGACATTTTTGAAGTTGAACGTGATGTCGATGCGATTTTGCTTTGCAGTGATGGTGTGACGAATATGTTAACCGTTGAACAAATTGAAAAAGTTTTAGATGAAGAGTTAACTATTGAAGCAAAGGTGAAAAAAATAGTACGTAAATGTAATGCTAGAGGAGGACAGGACAATATTTCAGTTGCATTTTTAAGTATGAAAAGTGGGTGTGAAGAATGATAATGAAGGGGCAGAAAATTAGCGATCGTTATCAAATTATCAAAGCTATTGGCGAAGGTGGTATGGCAAATGTGTATCTGGCTTATGATACCATTTTGGATCGCGATGTCGCTGTAAAAGTTTTAAGAGGCGATTTGGCAAACGATGAAAAGTTTGTAAGAAGGTTTCAAAGAGAGGCTTTATCGGCAAGTAGTCTTACTCATCCAAATATTGTTGAAGTTTATGACGTTGGCGAAGATCATGGTCAATATTATATTGTCATGGAATATGTTGAAGGAAAACATTTAAAAGATTTAATTAAAAAACGTGGTAAACTTACTTTAAGTGAAGTTATTGATATTATGCTTCAAATTACTGATGGTATGAGTGTTGCCCATGATTCTTATATTATTCATCGTGATATAAAACCACAAAATATTATGATTTTGGAAAATGGTTTAGTGAAAATCATGGATTTTGGTATTGCGATGGCAATGAATCAAACTCAGTTAACACAGACAAATTCAATTATGGGAAGCGTTCATTATTTACCACCTGAACAAGCAAACGGTAAGGGAAGTACTTTACAAAGCGATATTTATTCTATGGGAATTGTGATGTATGAATTACTTACCGGAAAGCTTCCATATAAAGGGGATAATGCTGTTGAAATTGCCTTAAAGCATTTAAAAGAACCTTTACCTTCTATTAGAGAGGAACTTCCAAATATTCCACAAAGTGTTGAAAATATCATTATTAAGGCTACGGCTAAAAATCCGAAAAATCGGTATGCAGATGCTAGAGAAATGCATAATGATTTACTTACTTGTTTAGATGAATCTAGGGAAAATGAAGAAAAAATTAAATTGCCATATAAAGAATTTACGGAAGAGGCGAAAGCAAAACCTGTAAAAAAGGATAATAACGAATCTACCGAAAAAGAAAAGAAAGCAAAAGGTAAAGAAAGTAAAAAGAAGGAAGAAAAGGAAAGTAGTGATGAAGTATTGGCAAGACAGATTACAAAAAATGATTTAAAAAGGCAAAATAAACTTTTAATTGTACTCGCGTCTATCTTTACGCTTTTAATTGTCGCGATAACAACTGTTGTTGTTCTGATTCCTGCTTTAACAACAAATAGAGAAATTGTGGTTCCTGATGTAACAGGATATACAGTAGAAGAAGCTTTAAATGCTTTACAAGATGCTGGTTTTACAGTAGCAAGTGATCAGCAACAAATATCTTCAACAGAGATCGAATTTGGAAAAGTCGTACGAACTTCACCACTTGCTGGAACGAAAAGAACAAAAGGTACCGAGATTACTTTATGGGTAAGTTCGGGAGATCCATCTATTACATTGGAAAATTATGTTGGTCGAAATTATTTGGAGGTACAAGGAGCTCTTACAGCCCTTGGCTTACAAGTTATTGTTGAACCAAGGAATGTAGATATTGAAAATTATACAGAAAACGAAATTATTGAACAATCTCCTCTTCCTGGTGAAAAAGTAGCAGAGGGAGACTATGTTACTCTTTATATTCCAAATTTTGATGTTTATCCTGATTTTACAAATGGAAGTTATACTTATGAGGATGTTGTAGATTATTTAGAGAAATATGATGTTACGGTTAATAAAAGAGAACAAGAAGATAGCGCTCATACAGCTGGAACGGTTATTGGTCAAAGTAGAGAAGCTGGAAGTTCAATTCGAAGTGGTACTTCTATTACGATAACGGTTGCCGTAGCGCCTTCAAGTACTGGAGAAGGTAGTGGTGAGGATGATCCTACATCAGATTGTGAAGAAAGTGGCTTATGTTAAAAGGAAGAATTATTAAAAATATTAGTAATTTATACACGGTTTTATGCGGTGAGGTGACATATGATTGTACGCCTAGAGGAAAATTTCGTTTGCAAAAGAAAACACCACTAGTTGGAGATATATGTGTTATTGATGAAGAAAATAAATATATCTTAGAATTAGAACCTCGCAAAAACGAATTAAAAAGACCTGTTGTTTGTAACGTGGATGTTACATTAATTGTCACAGCCGCGAAGAAGCCTGATTTTAGTAGTTTGTTACTTGATAAAGAACTTTCTTTATCCCTTCTTTCGTTAATCGAGCCCGTTATTTATTTTTCAAAATTGGATTTATTAAATGAAGAAGAAAGAAGAAAACTTTCACAAATTATGAATACATATAAAGAAGCTGGTTTTACAGTTTTTGATTCAGAACATGTTTTGGAACTGACTCAATTTTTACAAAAAAAAGTAGTTGTTTTAACAGGACAAACAGGTGCAGGAAAAAGTACACTGCTTAATAAAATTGCCCCTCATTTAAAAATAAAAACGGGTGAAATATCGGAAGCATTAAATCGTGGTAAGCATACAACTAGGCATACAGAAATTTATCATGTCTCTGGTATTGATTTTTGTGATACTCCGGGATTTTCTAGTTTAGATTTAAGCGAGTATACAAAAGAAGATATTCGAAATAGTTTTCCTGAATTTGCCTGTTTTACATGTCAGTTTAAAGATTGTATGCATTTAAAGGAAAAAGGTTGCGCGGTTAAAGAGGCGGTTTTAGAGGGAAAAATCGCCCAAAGTCGTTATGATAATTATCAAAAAATAGTAAGTGAGGAAGAATATGGAAATCGCAGTTTCGTATCTAAAAAGTAAATATACACCAGAAGAAACAATAGAAAAAATCGAAAAATCTCAAGCGGACTTTATTCATATGGATTTAATGGATGGTATTTTTGTTAAAAAAAAGAATGATGATTTGAATTATCATATGAATTTAGTTAGAAAAGCTATTAAGCCTTTAGATATTCATTTGATGATGAATGATCCAAAAGAAGCAATCGAAATTCTTGCTAAAATAAAACCTAAGCTTATATCTATTCATATAGAAATTGCTTCGGTAGAAGAAAATTTAAATGTAATTAGAGATTTGAAAATTGAAACGGGACTTGCTATTAATCCTGAAACAAAAATAGAAAAACTACAGCCTTTTCTTTCAAAAATTGATCAAGTTTTGGTGATGAGTGTTCATCCCGGAGAAGGTGGTCAAGCTTTTTTAGAAGAAGTGATTCCAAAACTTGTTTGGTTAAAAAATTATCGTGAGGAAAATCATTTGCATTATAAAATTGCTATTGATGGTGGTATAAATGATCAAACAATTCAAAAAGTAAAATCCTATGTAGATGTAGCTATAAGTGGCTCATATATTTGTATGAATGAAGATTTTGATAAACAAATAGCTCTTTTAAAGTAATAAAAAAGACTGCAGATTTGCAGTTTTTTTAAGCTAATTTTTTTGCTTCACGAGCACTGATAATTACTTTTTCCCCATTAATCGTTTTCTTTTGTAAATTTAATTTTTGACGTCTTTTTGTAGCATTTAAAGCTTTACTTCTTGAATTAACAGTTAAAGGTTTTTTGGTTGTTACTTTTTTTGACATAATTTCACCTCCGCGTTTCTTTTCTTTAAAATTTTAACAAAATATGTGTAAGAAGTCAATTTAATTTATAAAAAAGTGGAATAAAGTGTGTTTATAAAAACTTGTGGATTTTAAAATGAACTTTTTTGTCAAACTCTGTGATTTTACTTAACCTAACTAGAATTTTTTATTAATTCTTGATATACTTATGTAAGTAAGGAGGGTGAGGCACATGTTCGTACCGTTAAAAGTTACAACAGAATATAGCTTAATGAAAAGTTTAATTAAAGTGCCTGACCTTATTTCTTTTTTAGAAAAAAACAAATTGTCTGTTTGTGGAATCTGCGATGAAAATTTGTTTGGCGTGATGGAATTTTATGATACTTGCATGAGTAAAAATATTCAGCCTTTAATCGGTTTAGAACTTTCTTTTTCGTCTGTTTTATTTTATGTGTATGCAAGAGGGTATGAAGGGTATATTGAATTATTAAAACTTAATACTAAGAAAGAAGAAGATACTTTATCTATTCATGATTTAGAAACGATTTCTTCTTATGTTAATATCATTTTGCCTTATGAATATATCAATCAATATAAAGAATATGCTTCGATGTTTTCCCATTTATATATTGGATATACAACTGAGTATGAAAAAAATAATGCCATGATTTTGACTACAAAGCTTCTTTTTTGCCCGAATTTGAAAATGTTTTTGGTTAAAGATAGTTTTTATCTTAATTTATTAAGAGCCATTGATAGTAATAATCCTTATTCCGTTATTGAAAAAGAAGATTATAGTAAAAATTCTTTTGAATATTATCAAAAAGAGAATGTAGATGATGAATGTTTAGAAGAATTTATTGCTACTTCAAAGGTAGAAATTCCTAAAAATAAACAATATATTCCAAAATATCAAAAAGATGTTGATTCTTTAAAATATTTAAAAGCACTTAGTATGAAAGGTTTAGCTAAACGTTTACATAATCAAATTTCAGAAGAGTATATGACTCGTTTAAAATATGAATTATCGATTATTGAAAAGATGGGGTTTGCTGATTATTTTTTAATCGTTTATGATTATGTTTTATACGCTAAGAGAAATGGCATTTTAGTTGGAGCTGGAAGAGGTAGTGCGGTTGGTTCATTAGTAAGTTATTCGCTTGGTATTACAGATGTTGATCCTTTAGAATATCATTTGCTTTTTGAAAGGTTTTTAAATCCGGAACGAGTAACTATGCCAGATATTGATATTGATTTTGAAGAAACAAGAAGAGATGAAGTAGTTTCTTATGTGAAAAATCGATATGGGAAACAAAATGTAGCTAACATTATGACTTTTGGGACATTAAAGAGTAAACTTGTTTTACGAAGTGTTGGTAAAGCTTTAGAAATTCATCCAACTATTCTTGATTCTTTTGTTGATAAAATTGATGCCAAATTATCTTTAAAAGAAAATTTGGAAAATCAAGATATTTCTTATTTAGTTAAATCACAGAGTAAATTAAAAGAATTGATGCAAGTTTCTTTAAAAATTGAAGGGTTAAAGAAACACATTTCCACTCATGCGGCAGGTGTTGTTATCTCTAGTGTGCCTCTTGATACGGTAATTCCAATTCATTATAATGGATCTGATATGCTTACTGGAGTAACTATGAATTATTTAGAAGAATTAGGTCTTTTAAAAATGGATTTTTTAGCTTTGAGAAATTTAACTATTATTAAAAATATTTTAGATTTGATTGAAAAAAATACTCAGAAAAAAATTGATTTAAATAAGATTGATTTAAATGATGTAAAAGTTCTTGATTTATTTCAAAAAGCAAAGACAGTCGGTATCTTTCAATTTGAAAGTGAAGGAATGAAAAACTTTTTGCGAAAATTAAAACCAAATAGTTTTTTAGAAATTGTCTCGGCGATTGCTTTATTTAGACCTGGACCAATGGAAAATATTGATTCTTTTATTAGAAGAAAAGAAGGAAGAGAAAAAATTTCTTATTTACATCCAGATTTAGAACCAATTTTAAAAGAAACCTATGGTATTATTGTTTATCAAGAACAAATTATGCAGATTTTGGTGAAAGTTGGCGGTTTTTCGTTTGCTGAAGCAGATACGATTCGTCGGGCAATGAGTAAAAAGAAAAAAGAAATTATTTTAAAAGGTGAAGAAAAGTTTTTAAGCGGGGCTGAACAAAAGGGATATAGTAAAGCTTTAGCTAAGGAAATTTATGATTTGATTTTGAAATTTGCCAATTATGGTTTTAATAAATCTCATTCTGTTTCTTATGCGTTAATCGGATATCAAATGGCCTACTTACGGGTGTATTATCCTATTTATTTTTTAGCTAACCTTTTAAATATGAATATTGATAGTACAAATAAAACAAAAGAATATATTGCTTTAGCTAAAAAAGAAGGGATAGTTGTTTTACCACCTTCTATTAATGAAAGTGATTTTACTTATAAGATTCAAGGTCAAACTTTGCTTATGCCTTTTGGAGTTATTAAAAATTTAGGAATGGAATCAGTAAAGAATATCGTTTTAGAAAGACAAAAGGGAAAGTTTCAAGATTATTTAGATTTTGTTTCAAGAGCTTATGGAAAAGCGGTTAATAAAAAAACAATTGAATCTTTAATTTCTTCTGGAGCTTTAGATGAATTTTCTTTAAATCATAATACGATGCGAGAAAATTTAGATATTGCCTTAAATTATGCATCCCTTTTAGGAGACTTAGATGATAGTCTTGTTATGAAGCCTTCTTTAGTAAAAAAGGAAGAAGAATCTTTAGAAGAAAAAAGAAAAGAAGAGTTTGATACTTTTGGCTTTTATATTAGTAATCATCCCGCAAGTAAATATATTGATGATTCGATTATGAAATTAGAAAATATAGAAAAGTTTCATAATAAATATGTTACATGTGTTGGACTAGTAGAATATAAGAAAGAAATTTTAACTAAAAATGGTAGTAAGATGGCTTTTTTAACGATATCCGATGAGACGGCTTCGGCCAATTTTGTGGTTTTTGCTAGTGAAATGAAAGATTTAGAAAATATTAAACCAGGTGATGTGGTTTTGGTAAAAGGCAGAGTAGCTAGAAGATATATGGAATATCAAATTAATATTAATCAAATTGAAAAAATAAACGAAGGAGTATAAATATATGGCAGATGATGTTGTTAGATTTTTAGATAGTATTTCTTTTGGAGATAATCGTGATGAAGTAAAAGATGTGAATATTGAAAAAGTATTGTTACATAAAAAAGATGAAACATTTGAAGTTGTTATGACAAGGCCTCAGGTTTTGCCTTATGAAGTTGCTACATCTTTAATACAAGCAAGTAAAAAAGGAATTCATCAGAAAGAAAAATGTTTTATTACTTTAAAGTATGAAAGTGTTACCGAAGAAGATGTTGTGTCTTATTTAGAGCATATGTTAAAAGAATGTGTGGAAAAAAAGCCCTCTTTGGTGAGCATTTTAGATAGTGCACCTACTTTGGAAAATGATTCATTTGTTATTCAAGTTTCTAATAAAGTGGCCTTAGAGGAAATGCAAAGAGTTATTCCTATTTTAAAAGAAAAGTTTGAAGAATTTGGTTTAGGATATCATAATTTCGTTGTTTCTTTGAACTCTGAAATGCAAAAAAGTATTCAGGAAGAGATTAAAAAATCAAAAGAAGAAAAGGAAGCTGTTGATGTAAAACCAAAAATTGAAGGAAATATTTTAGTGGGGAAAGCAATTAGTGGTGAACCTACGGTAATTAATAATATTATGGGGGCTACTAAAAATGTTATTTTAGAAGTGTATATTTTTGGAATTGATACTTTAGAAAGAGAAAACATTAATATTATTACGCTTAAAGTTAGTGATAAAACCAATTCTTTGCTTGCTAAAATTTTTAAAAGAGATAAAAAAGAATACCAAGCTGTTATGGGAAGTTTGAAAGTTGGCAATTGGTATCGTATTGAGGGTAATGTTGAGTTTGACAATTTTGCTAAAGATTTGGTTTTAAGTATTCGAAATATGGAAAAAATCGATTCTAAAGATGATGTATTAAAAGATGAAGCAGAAGTACCTAGAGTTGAGCTTCATGCACATACTATGATGAGTGCAATGGATGGGGTGATTGATGCCAAATCTTTAGTTAAACATGCTGCTAAAATGGGCCAAAAAGCCATTGCTGTTACCGATCATAACTGTGTTCAAGCTTTTCCGGATTTATATCATGCTGTTTGTGATTTAAATAAAGGAAAAGAAGAGAAAGATCATTTTAAAGTTTTGTATGGAGCTGAGATGAATGTTGTCAATAATGATGTAGATATCATTTTTAATCCGCAGGAATACAATTTGTTAAATGATACTTTTGTTGTGTTTGATACAGAGACAACTGGCTTTTATGCTGGTAGTGATCAAATGATTGAAATTGGTGCAGTAAAAATTCAAAATGGAAAAATAATCGATCGCTTTGATGAATTAATTGATCCGCATCGTCCACTTCCTAAAAAGATTACGGAACTCACCTTTATTACCGATGAGATGGTTACAGGTAAAGACAATGAAGAAAATGTCACGAGGCGTTTTTTAGAGTGGGCTGGCGATTTACCAATGGTTGCTCATAACGCTAAATTTGATATTTCGTTTATGAAGGCTGCTTGTCAAAAATATGGTTTTGGCGAATTTAAACGTTGTGTATTAGATACAATGTCTATTGCTAGAATGCTACATCCAGAATGGCCGAATCATAAGCTTCAAACTTTAACGAAAAGATTAGATGTGCCTTGGGATGAAGATAAGCATCACCGTGCCGATTACGATGCAGAAGGAACGGCTCTTGCTTTTTATAAAATGGCTAAAAGTTTAGATGATCAAAATATTGATACAACGACAGATCTATTAAATAATATTGATATGGATTCTTTAGTACGTTTTTCGTTTCCTTTTCATGCGACAGTGATTGCTAAAAATCGTAATGGTTTAAAAAACTTATTTAAAATTATTTCGATTGCTAATACAAAATATTTATATAAAAATGAACAACCTAAAATTCCTCGTGATGAGTTAAGTAAACTTAGAGAAGATCTTCTTATTGGTTCTGGCTGCATTAATGGGGAAATCTTTGATAAAGCGGGAAGCAAGGAAGATGAAGAACTGGTAAATATGATGAGCTTTTATGATTATATTGAAGTTCAACCTATCAGTGCTTTTGCGCATTTAATTGGTCCAGAAGCAAAATTTCCAAATGTTTATGCAGCCGAAGAATATTTAAAAAGAATTGTAAGAGTGGCTAAGGAAGCGGGAAAACCTGTTGTAGCATCTGGTGATGTTCATAATTTGCGCAAGGAAGATAAGATTTATCGTGAAATTATTATAAATCAGAAATTCAATGGTAAACTTCATCCGTTAAATAGAAGAGGAATTGAAGTACCTAATATGTATTTAAAAACAACCGCGGAAATGCTTGAAGATTTTTCTTTTTTAAGTCCTGAAGAGGCTTATGAAATTGTTGTGGAAAATTCAAATAAAATTGCTTCTTTATGTGAAGAAATTGAAGTTATTATTGATACCCCAAAACCATTCGCGCCTAGAATTCCTCATTCTGTTGAACAAATGACGGAGTTAGTATATACGAAGGCTAAAGAGCTTTATGGTGAACCTTTGCCTTTTAATATAGAAGATCGTTTAGCAAGAGAGCTATATGGTGAATCATTAATTTTAGCTTGTAAAGAAGAAAAAGAAGAGGAAAAAGATGCGTATGCTTTACTTCATGATACTATTTTAAAGGGGAAAGATGCAGTCCTTTCAATGGTTAAAAGTCATATTCATGATGAAGTAAGTGACGAGGAAAAAAATAGTCTTGCTGAGAAAAAATTGGGTGGTATTATTGGAGCCAATTATGACGTGATTTATTTAATTGCTCAAAAACTTGTAAAACACTCAAATGATGAAGGCTTCTTAGTTGGTTCTCGTGGATCCGTTGGTTCTTCTTTTGTCGCGAATATGATGGGAATTACAGAAGTAAATAGTTTGGAAGCGCATTATCGTTGTCCAAAATGTAAATATAGTACTTTTGTTGATGATGATGGTAAACCTCTTAATGAAACTTATTCTTGTGGTTTTGATTTGCCGGATAAGAAGTGCCCTAAATGTGGCGAGAAAATGGCTAAAGATGGTCATGATATTCCGTTTGCAACTTTCCTTGGCTTTAATGCGGATAAAGTTCCAGATATCGATTTAAACTTTTCAGATTTAAACCAAGCTAGTGCTCATGAGTATACCAAAGTGTTATTTGGTGTTGATAATGTATATCGTGCCGGAACTATTGGTACAGTAGCTGAGAAAACCGCGTATGGGTATGTAAGAGGTTACTGTGAAAATAAAAATATTATCATGCGAAATATTGAAATTGAAAGACTTGCGATTGGTTGCACGGGATGTAAGCGAACAACTGGTCAACACCCGGGAGGAATTGTTGTTATTCCAGATTATATGGAAGTGTTTGATTTTACACCTTTCCAATATCCAGCGGAAGATCCTACTAGTGCTTGGCGAACAACCCATTTTGATTACCATGCCATTGATGCCGATGTGTTAAAACTAGATATTTTAGGACACACCGATCCAACACAACTTAGAATGATTCAAGAATTAACTGGTGATGATGTAACAAAAGTGCCTTTAGATGATAAAGGGGTTATGGCTCTTTTTACAGGCACAAAATCTTTAGGAGTTACCAAAGAACAAATTATGTGTGACACAGGAACGCTTGGAGTTCCTGAGTTTGGAACACCCTTTACGATTCAACTTGTTAAAGATGCTAAACCAACGACGTTTGCTGAGCTTGTTAAAATATCCGGACTTGCTCATGGAACAGATGTGTGGTTAAATAATGCCCAAGAGTTAATTCAAAAAAACATTTGTCCTTTTAAAGAAGTTATTGGCTGTCGTGATGACATCATGGTTGAATTAATGAAAAAAGGGGTTCCTTCTAGTAAAGCTTTTAAAATTATGGAATTTGTTCGTAAAGGAAAAGCAAGTAAGGATCCAGCACAGTGGAATCTTTATGCCGAAGAATTAAGAAAATATAACGTTCCTGAGTGGTATATTAAATCTTGTCAAAAAATTAAATACATGTTTCCAAAAGCGCATGCCGCGGCTTATGTTACCAGTGCCTTTCGAATTGCTTGGTATAAAGTTCATAAACCTTTAGTTTATTATGCGAGCTATTTTTCAACTAGATTTCAAGATTTTGATATTGATTCCATGGTCAAAGGTTATGATGCTATAAAAGCTAAAATAATGGAAATTCAAAGTAAAGGATTTGATGCAACGAATAAAGAAAGTTCTTTACTTGAAACTTTAAAACTTGCTTTAGAAGCAACGGCTAGAGGATTTAAATTTAAAATGATAGATATTGCTAAAAGTGATGGAAATAATTTTGTGATGGATGAAAGTGACAATAGTTTACTTATGCCATTTAGAAGTCTTGATGGTCTAGGAGACGCTGTCGCGACAAAAATTATTGAAGAAAGAAATCAAAAGCCTTTTTATAGTATTGAAGATTTTCAAAATCGCGGGAAAGTAAATCAAACAACGGTAGATAAAATGCGAGTAATGGGTATTTTTGAAGGAATGCCAGAGACAAGTCAACTTAGTTTGTTTTAAACAATAATTTTCCTTGCTCTTCTTCTTCAATTATGCTAAAATACATATAGTTTTGATGTGAGGAGGTTATACCTATGGCTAAAAATGAAAATAGACAATTTATTGGTTTGAAGTGTTCTCGTTGTGGAAAACTTATTCGTCCAACTAGTAAAAATAAGAGAAATACTCCAGATAAATTAGAAGTAAAAAAATATTGTCCAAACTGTCGTCAAACAACAGTATTTAAAGAAACAAAATTAGGAAAATAATAAAGGAGGAAAAGACCCATGAATATCAATATTAATGATATTAAAAATGGCATGACCATTATTTTGGATGGCAATCTTTGTCAAATCATGGAATTTCAACATGTAAAACCTGGTAAAGGTAGCGCTTTTGTACGAATGAAAACTAAAAATTTAAGAACAGGTGCAGTTGTTGAAAACTCATATAATACAAATATTAAAATTGAAAGAGCTCATATTGATCGTATGCCAATGCAATTTTTATATGCTAATGGAGATAATTATGTATTTATGAATACAGAAACTTATGATCAAGTAGAAGTTCCTGGTTCTAAGTTAGAGAATGAAAAGAAATTTTTAAAAGAAGGTTTAGAAATTCAACTTGAATATTATGAAGGTGAACTTCTAGGAGTAAATTTACCTGAAAAAATTGAATTTGAAATTACCGAAACAGAACCTGCTGTTAAAGGAAATACAACCAATAATGCGATGAAAGATGCAACAATTGAAACAGGTTATACCTTAAAGGTTCCTATGTTTATTAGTCAAGGTGAGAGAATTATTGTTTCAACAAGTGATGGAAAATATTCAAGTAGAGCTTAAGCTAGTCAATATTGATTAGCTTTTTTTGTCAAATAAAACTCATTTAGCTAAATATTCATAGCTTTTTTTTGATTGTTTGGTATACTAAAAAAGAAAGAAGGAAAATTCATATGAAGTGGTTACAAAAGAAAAATAGATTATTTGTTTTAGGACTATTTATAATTTCTTTAATTCTTTTTCTTCCAATGTTCTTAAATCCATATCATGTAAATAATGATACATATTTTCATGTAGCAAATGTTGATGTCTTAGTTAAAATGATACAAGAAGATTTTTGGAGTGGCTTTTTTGGGAAAATCGTTCCTTTGATAGGCAATAATTTTGGATATGGGACAAGACTTTTTTATCCGCCACTTTCGCATACACTATTGGCATATCTCGCATATTTTTTGAATTTCTTATCTATAGATTTATTGACTTCGATGAAATTTTTTCGTTTTCTGATTTTCTTTAGCTCAGGTTTAGGCATGTATTATTGTAGTAATCGTTTTTTTAAAAACAAAAAAATGAGTTTTATTGCTGCCATAATATATATGACAAGTTCTTATCATATTAATGAGATTTATGTAAGGGATGCCCAAGCAGAAAGTTTAATTTTTCTTTTTCTTCCTCTCATTTTAACATCGATTAAAGAACTGTTAGAAGGAAACAAAAAAGCATTTTATCCATTATTTATTATTGGCTATGTAGGAGGAATTTTATCCCATTTTACATTAATGATTTATTTTACCTTATTCTTAGGAATAGCTATGTTATTTTTTTATAAAAAAATCTTTAAAAAAGAATTTATCGTTCCTTTCTTAAAAGCATGTGGATTGGTTTTCTTACTGACTGCATTTTTCTTTGAACCGTTATTTGAACACAAATTATTTGGAAATTATCGTGTTTATCAAAAATGGGTCATGTCTTGGGGAATACAACATACAGCTCTTTGGGGATTTGAATATTTTGTGCCATTTGACCGTGATGGAATCTTATTTTGCTTAAGCATTGTAACCATTATTCT
>CALVMI010000003.1 GCA_944345045.1 uncultured Bacilli bacterium
TATAAACTTTGTGTCTATTACAATCATTTTATCTAAGAATTGAAAAAAAAGCAACTTTTAACACATAAATTGACACATTCAAACATGTTTCAACATTATTGTATCATATGACCTCCCCCCAGAGTCAATGATTTTGACACACTTTTTAAAAAATTATTTTAACGCAACAATAATATATTCAACATTTCCATAAATCGTATGAAACATTGTGTCTTTAAGGATTGACAAATCATCAGGAAACTCTTCTAAAGAAGCATCCGTGATTCCACGTAAATCACTATAATAGAAAAATGCTGCTCTATACCAAACATTCTCACCCCCAAATGTTAAAGGTATCAATCTTTTAAGCATTTGGTAATCATCTGGCATATTTTTAATAGCTGAAGCATAACCAATATTTCCAACAATTTTAAGCTTTCTCTCACCAATTCCAGCAGAAACTTCTAATTCATTTAAATCATTTACAACTAAATTTATTCGATAATCTGTATATCTTTTCTGTTCTTGTAAAGCATTTCCATAAGTTAAAGCAAAAACACAAAAAAGATAACACAAAAGGCAAACACAAATTTTACCAAACCAATTCTTTTTGAAATTTGCACATAAAGTCATCAAAAGGGTTAAAAATACTCCTATTCCGTACATAGCTCTCGGTGAAAATAAAGGCGCTGTAAAAGCTGGATAAATTCCAAAACAAAGTAGCAACGAACCAAATAATACGAAAAGAGTTAAGAAAAAAGTTTTTACCTTAGATCTTTTTGACTCACGCAAAACACCAAGCAAAAAACTAAGTGAAAGAAAAGCAAATAAAACAAGCCATTCCACCTTAAAATCCGTCAAAAATAAATGGTAATATTCTTTAAAATTTTGTAGTGCTCCCAATGGCAAATCTCTTAAAGAAAAAATAGTATTTGTCACATACGTATCGGATGTTTGCATAAAGAAAATTTTAAAAACTAAAAGACTTCCTATGTAAAAAAGAACAGATTTAATCCCCCACATTAAACATTCTTTAAAAGATTTTTTATTCATCCACTCATAAAAAGCATAAAAAAGAACAAGCATCAAAAAAATACCAGAAGAAGCTTGATATGTCATACACATCATCAAAGTACAAAGAAAAATGCTTAAACCATAAATAGGTGTTTTTTTCTTAGCAAATAAAAGTGGAATAATGCTTACCAAAACTGAAAAAGCCATATAAGGAGCATCATATTTATAAGACAAACATTCTAAAAAATAAGGATTAATTGCTAACGGAACAACACTTACAACATTTAAAAAAGTAAATTTATCTTTTTTAGTAAAGATTTTTAACAAAATTACTCCCGCAAGACCCATAATAAGAAGAGCCAATATTTGAGGCCATGGCGAAATATCACTTAAATAAGGATCACCATGTAAAAAAATACTAAAAAATGAAGATAAATAACGACTAAAATTACTCCATCCCCTATAACCAAAAGCAACTCTTCCTAAATCATCATAATACGAAAAATCAGCCTGCAAAACCGCAAATAAAGCCAAAAAACTTATCAAAAAAATTCCTAAAAATGGCCATCTATACTTAAATATTTCCTGTTTAACTGTCTTTAATTTTTCGGACATATTCAACCCTCACCTAGCAAAATCTTATCATAATTTGTTGTTAAATAAAAGAAAAAACTCTTTACAAAAAAACTCTTTACAAAGCTTTTTCTTTCTCGACAAGTTCTAAAGCGGCTAAAACAACTTTATCCATATCATAATATTTATAATTGCCAAGTCGACCACCAAACAAAACATTTTCTTCTTGCAAAGCAAGTTTCTGATATTTCATAAATAACTCGTTATTCTTCTCGTCATTTAAAGGATAATAAGCTTCCATACCCTCTTCCCAAGTAACAGGATATTCTCTTGTAATTACGGTTCCAGGGCATTCTTGAAATTCAAAATGTTTATGTTCAATAACTCTTGTATAAGGTGTTTCTGTGTGCGTATAATTTACAACTGCATTTCCTTGATAATTATCACAATCAGAAATATATTCCGTTTCAAACTTTAAAGAACGATACTCTAAATGACCTAACTGATAAGCAAAATACTCATCAATCATTCCTGTATACAAAACTTTTTTAGCCATTTTATTATATTTTTCTTTATCCTTTAAATAATCAACATTTAATAAAACATCACAATCTTTTAACATCTTATCAATAATAACGTTATAGCCACCTACAGGAATACCTTGATACCGATCATTAAAATAATTATTGTTAAAAGTAAAACGAACTGGCAATCTCTTAATTATAAAGGCTGGCAAATCCTTACAATCTTTACCCCACTGTTTTTCAGTATATCCTTTTACAAGCTTTTCATATATATCTCTACCAACTAAAGAAATAGCTTGTTCCTCTAAATTTTCCGGATTCTTACCATTTAACTCACTTTTTTGTCCTTCAATTTTCTTTTTAGCATCTTCAGGTGTAATCACATCGTCCCATAATTTAGTAAACGTATTCATATTAAAAGGCATGTTATATAATTCATCATGATAATTTGCAATTGGTGAGTTAATATAATTGTTAAATTCACAAAATTGATTCATATATTCCCATACTTTTTTATCACTGGTATGAAAAATATGCGCGCCATATTTATGAACATGAATACCATGAACATTTTCACAATAAATGTTCCCACCAACATGACTTCTTCGATCTATCACCAAACATTTATGACCAGATTTTGTCATTTCATAGGCAAAACAAGCTCCAAACAAGCCAGCTCCCACAATAACATAATCATATTTCATTTTACCACTCTCCTCTTAAAGGATAATATAAAGTAGGAAAAAAAGCAATTACTTTTTCCGTTCTAAAACTACTTCATTAACCTTTTGAAGATCACTACTAGCACTTAAAGATGAAAGAACAATTTGCTGAATGCGATTGTTTTCAAAAGAAAATTCCACATCCATTGCCCCATTACAAACGCGGTCTTTAAAAAGGGACGGCACAACAGCAAAAGAATACGGATCATTTATATGATTTAAATGCAAATGTCCTAGAAAAGTAAAAGCCAAATCTTCTTTTTTTATACCACTCATCTTATAATATTCTTGCAAAAAACTTTCAACTTTAACAGAAGAAAATAACGCATTTTTATCATTAAAACGTTTATAAGGATGAAGCAAAAGAAGCAAATCCTTTTCATTAAAATGTAAAAGGGAATCTTGATATCCTAAAGGATATACCAAAGGGTTTTTTGAGGCCAAAAACTCTAATGGATCAATACCAAATTCCTTCAAACTTTCATCATGATTTCCACCTAAAACCAAGTGTGAAATAGAAGTTTTCTTTGGAAATAAATCAGAGATAAGATCGACCGTTTCATACGCGTCATCTTGATCCATATATGGATTTTCTCTTTTCATATATCCAAACACATCTCCTAAATTAATAATATAGGAAATGTCATTTTTTGTAGCATACTCATACAAAGCATGAATTTTTTCCTTAGTTTTATCTTGAATATCAAATATATGTAGATCAGAAATTAATAAGGCTCTAAAAGAAGACGGCACTAAAGAAAGTTGTTGACCCTTATTGGCCTCAAAACGAAGGACAGAAAAAGATTTCGTATCCCACAAATGTTTTATTTGTTCTTGCAATTTCACTTCATCTATTTCAAAACCTTTTTCATTACAAGATGCAAGAATCTTTTTCTCATCACATACTTTTTTATAAAGTTGTTGCTGCAAAAACGTTTCAAACTCTTTAGAACAATTACCAGAACTCTTCTTTTTAACAGAACTACTCTTTACCTCTAAACTTTGTCTTTTATTTTGTTCACTTAATAAATATACAAGTTGTTGTAATTTATCATTTTTTTGTTGTAATTTATCATTTTTCTTTTTCATCTTTTCTATTCTTTTTTGTGAAGTTAAAAGAAGTTCTTCAATTTTCTTTTCTAATTTTTTAACTGTTTGACTTAAGTTTTTTGCTTGATTTTTTAATTCGCATATTTTTACTTCACTTTGGTCAAGCTGTTCTTCTAATGTATGAATTAAATCATTTTTTTCTTTTAATTCAGATAAATACTGTTGCTCTTTAAAAAAAGCTTCATCATACTGAAAACTTTCAAAAGAATGAACACAACTTTCTAAAATTTCATGTGTAGATAAATCCATCTCATCTTCTAACAATTCACTTAATTTTTTCATTTCTAAACATGTCATTTCATTTAATTCTGAAACAGAACCATTATCTAAAGCTAAATGAAAATAATATAAATTTCTAACAAAAGCCTTAGTCTTTCTCGTTTGAAAAAGACGCTCTTTCAAAAAAAGAAGTAAATCATCCAAATGAAATTTTTCCCCTAATCCCAAACGAACAAAATCATCAAAAGCAGCATTATTTTTCATCAATCCTAATATTTTCAATTTATAAAAATCGCTCATCAAACTCACCTGTACTTATTGTAAATTTATTTTTCTTTTTTGTAAATAGATAGACTCACAAAAAAGAAAAGTGGCTATGCTATTTCACCACTTTATTATAAACCAAGCGTAATTTCTAGAGTCATAGTATTTACATCTATTAGTGTACCCTCACTAATATTGGTACTAACTACATTGCCATAACCGTTTAGAGTATAAGATAAACCAATTAAATTACAAAAACGAATAATTTCATTTGTACTCCATCCTCGTACATCAGGCATAAAAATTACCCTATCGTTTGTAAGTAAAAAGACTTTAGAACCCGCGATAACTTTACTGCCACTTAAAGGATATTGATTAATAATATATTTGCCATTTCCCAAAACAACTGGTGTAAGACCAAGACTTTTTAATTCGTCAGCAACAGTTGTTGTTTCACGAGACAAATATTGCGTTATATAAATAATTTTAGAAGCATCAACATCTGTATCTGTTGTTGTAACATTAACGATATTAGCCACTTCTTTGATTGTATTAGAAACTACATCATAAATATCTGAGCTAGGACCAACAAATCTTTTAGTTGCAAAGTAAAATACATATTCAGGTTCTTCATAAGGAAAAACACCTAAAAAAGATTTAATATAGTCATATTCACCAGTTAAGTAGCCACCAGAAGAAGAAGCAATTTGAGCTGTTCCTGTTTTACCGGCAATTACTACATTATCTGGTGCATAATTTTTATTATAACTAAAACTATTATAAACAACGTTATATAAAAGCTGTTTCATTTTAGCGATCGATTCGCTACTAGCAATCCTTCCAACTTCCGTTCTTTCACTTTGCATTGTCACCGTACCCGCACTATCAACAATTTTATCGACGATATAAGGTTTTATCATCACCCCGTCATTAGCTATTGCACTCATCGCTTGCAAAAGTTGAATCGGCGTCACTAAAATTCCTTGACCAAAAGATGCGTTAGCAAGCTCAGACTCATAAACAATATCGACTTGCCCTTCTGCTTCACCAGGTAAAGTAATACCTGTTTTCTCACCAAAACCACATTGATTATAAAAATCATTTAATTTAGCTGAGCCAAGTTGTAATCCTAAATTCGTCGCGGCAACATTAGAAGAGTAAGCAAAACCCGTATCATAACTAATCGTTCCCCAACCGACGTTATTAAAATCCTTAATAACCGTTCTGCCATCACTTAAGGTAATCGTTCCAGACTCAAAAGTATCTTCACCATTATATATACCATTTTCCATCGCCGCAAGCCATGAAAAAATCTTCATCGTACTTCCTGGTTCGTATTGATAAGCAACCAAAGGATTTAAATAATTATTTAAGCCATCAAGTGTATTAGGATTAAAATTTGGATTGGTAGCACTTCCCACAATCGCGCCAGTTTTAGCATCCATAACTACAAACATTGCCCAATCTAAAGACTTGTCCTTAGAAAAGTTAGCAATCGCATTTTCCAAAATATTTTGAACATCACTATCAATCGTTAAATAAATGTCTGATCCAGAAACAGCATCTTCACGAATTTCTTCACTTGTTGCCATTTTATAACCATAAGCATCTTGTTGGTACTCCACATAGCCGTTTTCACCTTTTAATTCATCATTAAAATAAGATTCAATGCCCATTTCCCCAACAATTTCGCCTTCGTCATTGCTTCTTGCATAACCAATAATATAAGAAGCCCAAGAAGAATTAATATATTGTCTTTGTTTAGCTAAAGTAACAAATTCAATTCCCGGCAAATCTAAAGCTAAAATAGCTTGTCTTTCATCTTCGGAAACTTTTCCCCAGTTACCTAGCTCTACTTGATATAAATCTTGATTAAAATAGCCTGTTAATGTTGTTATACAGCTTTCTCTTGATTCCTCGCTAGCTAAAACTTCACAAAGTTTCGTCGCGGTCATTTCCTTATCAACAACATGTTTGGGATTATCAGGATTAGTCGTTCTAGAAGAAGATAAAATTGCAATAATTTTATAAGAATTGGCATTTTTAGCTAAAGGGGTCCCATCTACATCATAAATAACCCCACGATTAGCATACAAAACCTCTCTAGTCGTATTTCGATTATTGGCAAATTCCGTTAAATTTATCCCATCAACATTCTCACTTATTACAACATAACTAAGTTTAGCTAATATCACACAGAAAAAAAGACCAACAACAAGCATTGTTAGCTTCAAATTCAAATGAATCTTCGGACTTTTGCGTGTGATCTTTTTTTTCATCTATACTCCCTATTCCACATTTTTTATATTATCATTATTATACGTCAATCCTTGACTAGATGCAACCTCTTGAATTTTATCTAGAGAAGCTAATTCATCTACTTGCATGCTTAAAGACTCATTAATTCCTTCTTGTGTTTCAATTTTAGAACGCATTTGTTCTAAAGAAATATTACTTTCAGATAAAACTGCTTTAGTATATACGGTTCCAATCGGAAAAAGAACTAAGGCAATAAGAATTAAAATATACATAAATTTTTCTCCTTTAAGCATTGTTACTTTTTTATGAGTTTTTCGCATACAATCAGATCCTTTCTATAATTCGTAATTTAGCACTTTTACTACGAGTATTTTCTTTTAGTTCATCTTCACTAGGCAAAATAGGTTTTTTATTGATAAGTTTTATTTTAGGCTGATATTCTAAAGGAATTACTGGTAACCCCTTCACCATCGGATCAACCTCACTATATTTTTTAAAAACTTGTTTAACAATTCGATCTTCTAAAGAATGAAAAGTAATAACCACCAGTCTACCATTTGGATTTAACAAATCAATCGCGATAGGCAAAATAGTTTCTAAATCTTTTAATTCTTCATTTACCTCAATACGTATCGCTTGGAAAATATTTCGCTCAGGATGCGTTTTATAATAGTAATTGCTTCCAACAGCTTCTTTTATAATCTCACATAATTCAAAAGTTGTTTCAATTGGTTTACTCTTTCTTTTTTGAACAATCTTTGAAGCAACGAAAGCACTTTTCTTTTCTTCACCATACTGATAAAAAATATTTTTTAATTCTTCTAAAGAATACTCATTCACAACGTCTCTAGCATTCTTTTTAGCACTTTGATCCATGCGCATATCTAATGGTTCATTTCTCATAAAAGAAAATCCCCTTGCTTCATCAAGTTGTGGTGAAGAAACGCCTAAATCAAACAAAATGCCATCTACTTTAGAGACACCAAATTGTTCTAACTTTTCTTTCATATGAACAAAATCACTGTGAATGAGTTCGTAAGAAGATGAGATATCATCTAAAACTTTTTTGGAATAGTTAATAGCTTCAATATCACGATCGAAGGCGAATAATTTTCCCCTTTTTATTCTTTGCAAAATTTCTTTTGCATCACCCGCATAACCCAAAGTCGCATCAACATATATGCCATCACTTTGAATATGCAAGCCTTCAATAGCTTCTTTTTTTAATACCGAATAATGTTTCATCTACGAAATACTCCCAAACAAGTTTTCAGCAATATCGCTTAATTTCTCTTCATTTTCATTCAAGAAATTCTCCCAAGCTTCCTTATCCCAAATTTCAATTCGATCATTCGCGCCGATTATCACGCATTCTTTCGTTAAACCGGCGTAAATGATCAGTGGGGAGGCTATACAAGTTCTACCCTGACGGTCAAACTCGCATTCAGTGGCACCTGAGAAAAAGCTACGGATGAAAGTACGTGCATCTTTTTTGGTAAAAGGTAGAGTATTTAATTTTGATACAAGATTTTCCCAGTCTTTTCTCGCATAGATATAAAGACATTTTTCGATTCCTCTTGTCACAATAAAATCGCTCTTTAAAATATCACGAAATTTTGTCGGAATTACAATACGTCCTTTTTCATCAATGTTATGATGATATTCTCCCATGAACATTCTTATAATCCCCCACTTTCTTCCACAGCCTACCACTGTCTACCATTATATTACACAAAAAGTACCAAAAAGTAAAGATCCTAAGAACAAAAAAAGGCAAAAAAAAGCAACTTGACAATCAAGTTGACATTTCTATTTAATTTCTTTTTTGATATGTAGTATGTAAATATCGATGAGCTATTTCACTATTAGGTTCAATTAAGAAATCACGATAAATTTTTTGAATATCTTTATTTTCATAACTTGCATGAATCGTATCTTCTTTATCTTTCTTATAAAGACCAGCGATTCTCTTTTCTTTTACTATATGTTCCATTTCTTCATTGTATTTTGGCTGACCGCCACCACCGATACAACCACCTTGGCAATTCATGATTTCAATAAAGTGATAAGGACTTGTACCATTTTTTACATCTTCTAATAGTTTTTTAGCAGCAGATATTTTATGAACAACCGCGACTTTCACTTCTAAATCATTAATTTTAAAAGTTGCTTCTTTAACATTCTCATATCCTCGTACATCACTAAAAGAAATTTTTTGCTCGTCATAATTTTCTCCAGTCATGTAATAATAAAGGGTTCTTAAAGCTGATTCACAAACTCCACTTGTATTACCAAAAATCATGCCGCCTCCACTTCCTTCGCCAAGCAAAGAATCAAAGGAACTTTTAGAAACATTTCTTAAATCAATTTGTTCGTCCTTTAACCACTTAGTTAGCTCAGAGACAGTAATCACTGCATCCGTTCCTGGAATTTCTTCTCTTTTTAATTCAAACTTCTTAGCTGTACAAGGAGTAATCGCGACAGTATAAAGCGTTTCTTTGTCCAAATTCATTTGTTTAGCAAAATATTCTTTAACCATGATTCCTTCCATTCCAATAGGACTTTTACAAGTAGATAAATGATCCAAAATCTCTGGATAAAAAGTTTCAGCATATTTTACCCAAGCCGGACAACAAGAAGTAAACATCGGTAAAACACCACCATTTAAAAGACGATTTTTTAACTCCGCAGCTTATTCCATAATCGTTAAATCTGCCCCAAAAGTCGTATCAAAAACATAAGTAAAACCAAGAAGACGCAAGGAAGAAACTAATTCATCTTGTAAAAAAGTTCCAGGTTCATATCCAAAAGCTTCGCCAATAGATACACGAATAGCAGGAGATGTATAAGCCACTAAAATCTTACCTTTTTTCTTAGCATCTAATACACGTTCTACTTCATTTCTTGGCTTTAAAGCACCAGTAGGGCAAGTCATAATACATTGACCACAAGTTAAACACTTTTCCGTATCCTCACCAAAATTTAGGCCACAACGTTCCAAACAAGTTGCCTTACAAATGCCACAGTCAATACAAACCGCATCATCTTTTTCAACCCCTAAATTATTTTCATCAAACAAAACAGCATGTTCAAAAATTCTTTTACTCTTTTTTTCTTTCTCAGTTAATTCTTCACTGAAAGGCTCAAACATCACCTTACCAGTAAAGCACATTGGACAAGTATACTCATCACCAAGTTCTTGCCACATTTTGCCTTCTTTTTCTTCATCATATATATAACCACAAATTTTACAACGATACTTCATTACTACTCTCCTTTATTTTTCTAAAATCAGTATATCAAATTTTTTGTGAATCATAAATAGCTTTTTTGCCTAATTTTATTCCGAAATAAACAAATATACTT
>CALVMI010000004.1 GCA_944345045.1 uncultured Bacilli bacterium
GGTTTTTGCAATGAACCAAATGTGGCGAGAACATTCAAATTTTTAGGATTAGGCTTTTTTGTTTTAAAAATATTAGTTCCAGCAATTATTATAATTATGGGAATTGTTAATTTATTTAAGATTATTACTTCAGGAAAAGAAGATGAAGCTAAAAAATATGCGAAGATTGTTGTTCGAAATGTTGTGATCGGTATTGTGATATTTTTGGCGCCAACACTAATTAATTTTGTGTACGATACAGTGAAAGCAGCTGTTTATATTTCAGATAATAATCCGGCCGAAAAATGTATTGATTGTATTTTAGAACCTTTAAAATGTGAGGTTAAATAGCTTTTAAAACTAGTAAAAATGTAAAATTACTAGTTTTTTGCTTTATTTATTGTTATAATTGATGAAGAGAGAAAAAGTAGGGATTTGTATGAAAAAAATAAAAATGACTTTTTTATTATTCATTCTTTTTTTGGTAAGTGGTTGTGGATATGATGACGTTTATAAAGAATATAAAGCTGAATTAGATTCACTAGATTGCAGTTATGTGGCAACACAATATGAGGATACTGATCCTTATCCAATCAAAGATTATAAAATGCAGTTTTCAGCTGATGAAAATGGTTTTTATATTTCTTTAAATGGTCAAAGAGAAGCTTTATATGATAATGATGGGTTACACGATATTTCGTTTGGCGATTATATGTTAAAAGCTGATGAAAAAACATTAGAAAGTTTTTTGAAAAATTATAAAGAGAATGGTTGTCCGGCTCAAGTTTTTGCTGGTGTTAACTTGAATGATATTAGTTCGGCTTCTTTAATGGAATCTTGCTCAGCTGGTGATGGTCAGATGGGAATGTGCTTTTTATATAAAGAAGTAAGTGCTCAGTCAAACCAAATTATAAAGAGTCAAGAATATACTAAGTATAGCGATATAATGAACCGAAATATCAATTTTTCCTTTGGATATGATTTAGAAAAAGATAAAGCATATTTTTATTTAGATAATGTTCAACATTCGTTTGAAGATAAATCTTTATTTTTACCCGTTCAAGCCCAAGACAAGTATATATCAATTGATGAAGAAGATTATAATGAAATATTTAAAATAAATGGAAATAAGGTGACTTTTCCTTCAAATGATGATCTTTTTTTAGCAACGAATGCTGCTGAAACGTCAACGGTTGTTTATATTACAACTGATACAGATAAGTTTTTGATTGTAGATGAAGGAAAAGATAAGCCGACTGAAGAAAAGCCGGGAAATAACAAACCGGTTGAAAATGAAAAAGATGAAGAAACAGAAATACCGATTGATCCTGATGGTGAAGTAACGCCGGCGTCTGTTTGTGCTTCCCCTTCTTACCGAAAAGTAATGAAGGTTGGGGGTATTATTTTGAATTTGGTTCGTATTTTGGTACCAATAGCTATTATTATTTTTGGGGCAATAGATTTATATAAAGCTATAACGTCTTCTGATGACAAAAGGATTAATAAAGCGGCTAAATCCATTATTGTCCGAGTTATTGCTGGTGTAGCGATCTTTTTATTACCGGGAATAGTTCAATTTGCTTTAAATATGGTTAATGAATGGTCGGATTATAAAAATTCTTGGTGTTGCTGTACGGATTGCCTATTAAATCCTGATTGTGATGTTAATTCTTGTAATAGTGATTCTTGTAAGATAGAAGGGATGGATTAAAATGAAAAAAATGTTGTTATTTGTTTTTTTATTTTTCTTATTTATACCAGTAAGTAAAGCAGCTTACTATATCGAAACTGATGATGGCAATTATAGGTTATGTGATGGATCTTCTCCTAGTTGTATTACGGTTTCACCAAATCAAGGTGGAGTAACGTTTAATTTGAATGATGAAGAAATTGTTTACAATAATATTTATTATTATTTTGATGTGGTAAGACAAGAAGAATATTATAAAAGTTTGTATGGAACTTCAAGAATGTATTTTTATCAAGATAAAAATGGTAGATATGTTTTGTGTGATACAGATTCATCTTGTAAAACATATACTTTTGAACATTTAACGGAAATGGGAGCTTCAATTACGAATCAAAAAACAGTTGTTATGAATAATGCGGAAGGCCCAGGAGTTCCTGGTGATACATACTACTTTAATGCCCAAAAACAGGCAGCTGTTAATGGAGGAGATGCTAATAATCAAGGAAATGAGTCATCTCCTAGTGATGATGCAAATAATAATGTATCCTTAGAAAATTCGGAGTATTGTGGAAAATTAAAAGAGCCTTTAAAATTTATTGGTAATATTGTTTTAATTGTTAAAATTTTAATTCCAATTGTAATTATTGGTTTTGGAATGATAGATTTTTTTAAAGCGATTGTTGGTTCCAAAGACGAAGAAATTAAAAAATCTAGTCGTTCATTAATTTTTAGATGTGTTGCTGGTGTGGTTATTTTCTTTATTCCGACGATTGTTAGTGTTATTTTTTCTTTAGTTGATTCTTTTGCTAATATCGAGGGCGAATTTAATGCTTGTCAAAAATGTGTTTTAAATGTAAGGGAGTGTAAGTAAGATGGATTATTGTAATGGGCTTCAATCTACATTTATAGTTATTGGACATATTGTGAGGATTGCAAAAATTTTAATTCCAATTGTAATTATTGGTTTTGGAATGATAGATTTTTTTAAAGCGGTTGTTGGTTCTAAAGATGATGAAATAAAAAAATCGTTAAAATCATTAATTATGCGTTGTATTGCTGGTGTATGTATATTCTTTTTGCCAGCAGTTATCGATTTAATCTTTGGTTGGGTTGATAGTTGGGGGACTGACTATCAGCAACAATATGAAAACTGCTTTAAATGTATTTGGGACGTTGGGTCTTGTCAAAAGTAGAAACTAGAAAAAAATTCTAGTTTTTTATTAGTTTTGTATTAATAAAATATAGTAATTGATTTTGTAACATGTTATAATATTTTGGTAAGAGTGTGTGAATTGTATGAAAAAAATAAAATATATTTTAATATTTCTAGTCTTTTTTTGCTTTATTGGTGAAACGCATGCTGATACATGTGGTAATGTTAAAGAAGATGACATTGTAACTTATTATGCTTCTGATTATGCTGATGTTCCATATTGTTCAGGATGTGATGATCGCGCATATTTTTCTGGGTGTAGTGGCTCTAAAAATTTGTGTACAAGTGGTTGTTATCCTTTAACTATAGCTTCTATATTAGCAAGTTATGGAAATAATGTTGAGCCAGAAGATGTTAGTGAATTTTTGTGTAGCAATAACCATAATGCTGCTTGTTTAGTAAGTTATGATTCTATTAGTAATGGCACTGACATTGAAGAGGAATATAATATGGAAATGGAAAAGATCGAAACTTCTATTGCAAGTATTGATCAGGCTTTAGAAGATGATTACATGGTCTTAGCTTCTATTTCTAATAAAAGCGTTTTTTCTAATCCTAATGGGGGCGGACATTATGTTGCGATTGCTTTAAAAAACGGCGATAGTTATTATATTATTAATACAGCTTCTAAAGGCGATAATCCCGATCGAATAAGTAAATGGGTGGGAAAAGACGAACTAAATGATAATGTTATTCAAACTGTTCAAAAAGGTCTTTGGAGTATTAAACCAAATGAATGTAATACAACTGCAAATGAAGTGACGGAACCAAGTAAAGATTATGATAATTGGCAGAATGTCTTTCCAGTTATTGACGGGGAAGAAACTGTTGATGGTTGTAGTACAGCTTTAGTAAGGCGTACGTCAAATGGAGATGAGTTTACATCTTTAGGTCAATTTTTTCAAGATTTATTTTCATTGATTCGCATTGCTACACCTGTTTTAGTAATTATTTTAACAACAGTTGATTATATAAAAGCTATTGTTAGTTCTAATGCTGATGAATTAAAAAAAGCAAATGGAAGAACAGTGAAAAGATTGGTTGTTGGGATCTTAATCTTTTTATTGCCTCTTTTATTAGATGTATTATTTGATTTATTTGGGCTATATGATTTAAGCAGATGTAATATTGGAAGTTAGGAGGTAAAAAATATGATTGGGAATTGGTTAAATAGTGTTTTTCAATCTATTATGCTTTGGATTGACAGTGTTATTTATTGGTTTGCCTCTCAATGCTATCAATTGTTTATTAGGCTTTCAATGACACAATTGTTTAGTGATGCATTTTTTCAAAATTTTGCTAATCGAATATATTCAATATTAGGCGTTTTCATGTTGTTTTATTTAGCTTATTCTCTTTTAAATGTCTTAATAGATCCTGATAGATTAACGAAGGGTGAAAAAAGCACCTCAAAAATCGCTGTTAATTTGCTTGTTTCTTTAGTTATTTTAGGCTTTTTACCTTCTTTATTTGATTATGCTTATCGTTTACAAAATTACATTTTATCTTCTAATACAATTGGGGCTTTGATTTTTGGCGGTAGTACGATAGATCCTAATTCAGGTACGGAAGAAACGATGGTTAAATATGGTGATGCTATATCTTTTACAGCCTTAAATACGTTTATTAATCCTGATAACTATAATGTGGAAATTGATGGAAATATTTATTGGGATAATGTAAGAGCTGATATATTAGAAAATGGTAATTATGGGGGGCTAACTGGCTTGGCTGATCCAATTGTTTATGGGGCTAAAGATGTAGATAGCGGTAAAGATGTAGATGTAAAATATTATGTTGTCTTATCTTCTGTTGTTGGCGTTTATTTGTGCTATATTATGATTTCCTTTACACTTGATTTAGGTGTTCGGGTAGTTAAATTTGCCTTTTGCCAATTAATCGCACCTATTCCAGTTATTTTACGAATTATTCCTGGAAAAAAAGGCACATTTGATAAGTGGCTAAAACTTACTTTATCTGTTTATTTTGAAGTTTTTATAAGAGTTGCATTTATGTATTTATCCATTTATTTTATTAGTGCTCTAATAAATAATGGAGTTTTGTTTGATCAATTTTTTAATAGTGGTGTTCAAGGTATGCTAGCTTTAGTGATTGTTATATTGGGTATTTTTACTTTTGCAAAACAAGCTCCTAAAATGTTAGGTGATTTGTTTGGAATTGACTCTGGTAGTTTAAAACTTGGTATTGGTGAGAAGTTAAAAGGTAATGTTGTTGGTAAAGGAATTGCGGGTATTGGAGCTGCAGCTTTAGGTTTTGTTACTGGCGGAATAGGTGGTGCGGCAGTTGGCTTGGTTAATGGAGCCGGTTTCTCTGCTGCAGCACTTGGAGCTATGAATGGTTGGAAAAATAAAGGAATGCAATTTAACCAACAACGTCAAAATGTATATTCTGCGATGGGCTTAAAAGGAAAAGCAGGTTGGTTTGGTGGTCAGGCTTACTTTGATAATTTAGCAGATAAAGAGAAAAAAGCAGTTAAAGAAAGTTATATAAAAGGTCGTGAGCATCAAGTTGAAAAATTTGAAAATTCTAAATTGTTTGAATCTAAAATGCAAGAATATGAAAACGCTCAATTAAAAGAAAATCGAGATAGATTGGCTGAGGCTGAAAATAAATATAATAATGCTAAAAAGAAATATGATGCAAATGTGGCAAATAGAAATGCATATGAACGTAGTTCTGAATATCAAGGAATTTTGGCAAGATTTCAAAATCAAGCTAACGAGGAAGCCGAAATTTATATGAAACAGCATTTACATGAGTATTCTGCTACTGAAGAAGGTCGTAGAAAATATCAACAAGATAAAGAGTCTTTAATTCAATCATATCAAATGAAACATGCTCATGATGAATTACAACGGCTTAGTCAAAATGGAACAATTACTGATGCTGCACAATCTTATTTAAATAGTATTCAAAACTTTAATGATGACTTGAAAGAATTAAATGATGCTGCCGCAATCTTAAATGAAGCTAAAATACATGTTAATGATGTTGATCAAGCTAGTGCTCGGACTAAAACGCTTGAATTTATGGCTGATAAAGGAAATGCTGATTTAGACCGAAGCATTAAGAGATATCAAAGTGACCTTAAGGCTGTTACTGATGCTAATAAAGAAAAAGAATTAAAAAAATATTTGGAATCAGATGCTGGTCGTGAGGCTATTGCTACACAAAAAGAAGCTTTCGCTGCATTAGAAAAAGAAACAAAAGCTAAAGGTGGACCACCACCTGATAAAAAGTAATAGAAAGGGGATAAAGAATGGGACAAAACTATTTAATCCCGGCAAATACGAAAAAATCTAAACTTATTTTAGGTTTTTTCACGCCGGTTGATTTAGCTATATTTGGGATTGGATGTACTATTACAATTGTGATGCTATTTATTTTTCAGGGAATGAGTTTTAGCATGGCACTACTTATTTTAATGCCTGCTTTAATTTCTGGCTTTTTGGTTATTCCAGTTCCAA
>CALVMI010000005.1 GCA_944345045.1 uncultured Bacilli bacterium
GTTTTATTTTTTTATTCGTGGCATTTATTTATTTAGGAACGAAAGATTATTCGACACCAGAATCTGTTATATCTGATCAAGAACGATTTACCGAAGATTTTGGCATTACAAGTGATAATGTTTTTGATTACAAAACAGCAAGTGAAATATTAGAAACGATGAACACAGGTACTTCCATAATTTTCTTTGCTTTTCCAGAAAATATGTGGAGTCATACGTATGCTTCGATCCTAAATGATGTTGCAAAATATTATGGTGTAGATAGTATTTACTATTATAATTTTTACACGGATCGTGAAATGAGCAATTCTTATTATGAAAACATCGTAGATCAATTATATCCATATCTTCCCGTTTTAGATGATGGAACAAGAGACTTATATGCACCTACGATGGTGATGGTAAAAAACGGTGAAATCATTGCTTATGATGATGAAACAAGCATTGCCCATGGTGAAGTAACCGTAAATGATTACTGGACCAGTGAAAAACAAAATGAAAAAGCTGTTGAACTTGGAGTCTATTTTACCAAATTTTTAGGTGATGAGAATGAAGAAAATGAAAATTGATAAAGAAAAAATAAAAGAAATGACTACCTTAAACGAAAAGAAAAAAGAAGTCATTTACTGCATATGCATTGTTCTTACTTTAATTGTTTTAGCTTTAGGTGACCAAATTGTTCTTCATTTTATTAATCAAGCACCAAATAATAACAATCGTGTTTTTGGGGAAAGTGGTGAATCCCTACCAGCAGACTACAAAATTGACTTTTTATCAGAATTGACCGTTGAAGAAATTTTAAAGAAATTAGAAAATAAAGAATCATTTACTTTGCTTTCATCAAGAGATACTTGTCACACATGTGAAGAATACATACCGATATTAAAAGAATTGTTTACTAAATATGAAGTTGATGCCTATTATATGAATCGCAGTATTTATGATCGTGATAACGCAGAGTATGTAAAATTATTAGAGTATGACGAACGCTTAGAAGAAAATTTACAATATACGCCGTATTTAATGGTCTTTAAAGAAGGTGTTTTAGTAGATGAATTAGTAGGCAGTCAAAAAAAAGAAACAGTTGAAGAATTTGTGCTAAAAAATCAATTAGCTACAAATGAAATATAGAAAGAGGAAAAAAATGGATACAGAAAAAAGAATGCAAAAAGTATTGACAAATTTAGATGAAAGGCTTTTAACAATTCGTGCTGGAAGAGCTAACCCAGGCATGTTAAATGGTATCATGGTTTCTTATTACGGAACGCCAACACCTATTCAAAGTTTAGCGAATATTACCGTACCAGAAGCAAGAGAATTATTTGTTAAACCTTTTGATCGCAGTGTCTTAAAAGAAATGGAAAGAGCAATTAATGAAGCTAACTTAGGAATTTCACCAGTTAATAATGGCGAGATGATTATTTTAACGATTCCTGAATTAACAGAAGAAAGAAGAAGAGAGTATGTAAAACAAGCTAAAGCTGTTTGTGAAGAAGCAAAAATTGCCCTTCGTAATGTTCGACAAGACGCTAATAATGACATCAAAGCATTAGAATTACCAGAAGATGAAGAAAAACAAGAGTTAGAAAATGTTCAAGAGCTTATTAATAAGTATAATAAGTTGATCGATGAAAAAGGAAAAGAGAAAGAAGAAGAATTAATGTCTGTTTAATCTTCTTTTTTCTTCTTTTTTCGCGTTTTTTCTTGCACTATATCGTTTTGTAGTGTTATAATCAGTTGTAGTAAGACGAAGGGAGGGGAATGTATTATGAATTCAAATAAGGTTGTTGTCAAAGATGGCGATATTGATAAGGCTATAAGAAGATTTAAAGTGGTAGTAGCTAAAAGTGGTGTCCCTTCTGAACTAAAGAAAAGAAAGCATTATGAAAAACCAGGCGTAAAAAGAAGAGAAGAAAAGAAAAAAAATATTAGAAATTCAAGAAAACATCGAAATTATTAAGAATACTTAGTTGTATTCTTCTTTTTTTTAGTATAAAATAAGTTTAGGAGATGAAAATATGTTAGAACAAATTAATAATGATTTAAAAAATGCAATGAAAAGTGGTGATAAATTTACTTTATCTGTTTTAAGAATGTTAAAAAGTGCTTTACAACTAGAAAGTATTTCTTTAAAAAAAGAATTGGAAGATAAAGAAATCATCACTGTTATTAAAAGAAACGTGAAACAAAGAAAAGATTCAATAAGTGAATATCAAAAATATGATAAAAAAGAAGAAGTAGAAAATTTAGAAAAAGAAATAGCGGTTCTTTCTAAATATTTACCAGAGGAATTAAGTGAAGAACAAATAGAAGAAGAAGTAAATAAAGTTTTTGCTGAGTATCAACCAGAAAGCATCAAAGAAATGGGCAAAATTATGAAAATTTTAACTGAGAAAATTGGCACAGTTGCAGATATGTCTTTAGTAAGTAAAATCGTAAAAGAAAGGTTTAAATAACAATGATAGAAAAGCCTTTACTAGTCGGTATTGTTCCTACGGTAAGACTTTTTTTAAATGAGGATCCTTATGAAGATCGATATCTTTTTGTAAATAATTATGCTAAAAAAATATATGAAGCAGGGGCAGTACCAATAGGGTTACTTTTAGATAACGGTCAAGTTAATGAAGAAGCTTTAAAAATCTGTGATGCTTTTCTTTGGCCAGGAGGTTCAAAAATCGAAAAAGAACTGTATAAAGTATTACTTCATGCCTATAAACACCGTAAACCTTTTTTAGGAATATGTATGGGTATGCAAGCTATGGCCGTATTTTCTGTAATGATAGAGGAATGTCAAAAATTACATAAAGAGTATGAAAAACTTACACCAGAAGAATTAAGTGTAATTTATGAGCAGATGAAAAAAGAAAATCCAACTTTGACTATTTTAGAAAATCCAAACATTCATGGCAGTGTAACTGTTAATCGTGAAAATATTTCTGAGGCAATGCATAAAATTTTTATTCAAAAAAATTCTTTTCTTTATGAAAATTATCAAGATGTTCAAACTAGGGTCGTCAGTCTTCACAATGTAGTCGTAAAAAGAGTAGGAACGTTATTTGATGTAACTGCTCTATCTGAAGACAAAATAATTGAAGGAATAGAGGCCAAAGACTCATCACTTAACTGGCTTGGAGTCCAATATCATCCGGAGATCACAGATGATAAACTAGTAAAAAAATGGTTAAATAGAAAAAAAGAATTTTGATATCTTTTGTCGAAAAGATATCTTTTTTATTTTTCATTTGTTAAAGTAGTCTTGGGTGAAAAATATGGAAGTGTACTATGTAAATGAAACATTATATATTGAATTATCTAACGATTTAGATTTTGAAGAATTTGAATGTATTCGTAGACGTTTTATGCGGATTGTTGATGAATATGGCGTAGATCGTGTTGTCATTAAAAATCCATATCATTTATTTTCTAATCAAAAATACATTCATCAAATGAAACAAGATTACTTGAAAAAGACTAGTGGTGACTTTTTAGTTCATTAGCATAGAAAAGAGAACTCTGGTTATACTAATAAGGGTGATTTTATGAAACAAAATCTTTTATTAGATGCCGGTTTATCTTTAGAAAAAGAACATTTAATTGGAACAAAAAAAGAAAAAAATGTAATAATTAAGCATTATCTATTAACTGAGCAAGATGAAAAAATTTACCACAATCGTAAAGGAGATTATTTTACGATTTCTTTTGATGATAGGGTTTTATATGAAAATAGTAAAAGTATTGAAAAAGTATTTCAAAAAACATTTAAAACTTTTTTAGCTAAATATCATAAAGGTGGGACTATTTTATTCGTGGGACTTGGTAACTCTTCTATTTTAGGAGATTCCTTTGGCGTCGAAGTTCTTAATAAACTTATTGCTACCAATCAATACAATGACTTTTTAACGATTCCCAAAGTAGCTTTGTTCTCACCAGAAACAACGAATAAAACCGGAATTTCTTCCTTTCGCTTAATTGAAATGGTCGTGAAAGATTTAAAGCCAGACGTAATTATTTTGTTAGATAGTTTCATCACAACTCAAACCAAACATTTAAACAGAACAATTGAAATAAATGATTGTGGGGTTATTTTCGCGGATCAATTACGAAGCAACAAAGTAATAAATCAAAAAACATTTCAAATTCCCGTATTATCTATTGGCTTTCCAACTCTTTTAAAATATCATAAAACGTATTTAGAAAAATTTAGTTTAGAAGAAGACTTAGAAATTATTAGTAAAATAATATCTCATTCAATAAATCATATTATAATGTCTTAAAACGACATTTTTTTATTTGCTTCTTTGTTATATTTAAATGGGTGAAACATATGAAAAAGAGATTTATTTCGAAAAAAAAGACTCGATTTCGGTTAAAATTTTTAGGAATTGTTTTTTTGATTGTTCTTTCTTTTGCCGTTTCTCTGTCCTTTTTTTCTTCTTTTTTCACGCAAAGTAATTTGCCTAGTATTTTATTAAAAAACAGTTTGTCGACGGATTTTAGTGCTGTTGAAACCAATATATTTGATTTTTTACTTGATTATACAATTGGCGAGCAAGAATTTGAAGAAGATATCTATGATGGTAGTACTTCACCACAAGAATATACGCCAGATCCAGCCCCAGAAGAAAATCAAACAGAACCATTGATTTATATATATAATTCTCACCAAGGAGAAGAATACGGTGGTGACGTTTTATCAGATTATGATGTGGTTCCAACGGTGATGATGGCGGCTTATCGCTTAAGAGAACACTTAAACAATGCCTATTTGCCAACTATGGTGGAAACCTCTTCGATAAGTGAAGTTTTAAAATCCAATGGTTGGAATTACAATCAAAGCTATAAAGCAAGTCGTCTGCTTATTGAAAGTGCTCAAAAAACATATCCGAGCATAAAATACTTAATTGATTTACATCGCGATGCACTACCTTATGAAAGTTCCATTGTTGAACATAATGGCCTAACTTATGCCAAAATTCTTTTTGTCATAGGTAGAGATTATGAAGAAAATCTTGCTCTTGCTGAAAAACTATCTAATTTGTTAAATGAAAAAGTTCCCAATCTTTCTAAAGGAATTATGCGCAGGACTAGTTCTTCTGGAGGACCCGTTTTTAATCAAGATTTATCACCTAATGCACTTCTAATTGAAGTAGGTGGCCAATATAATAAAATAAGTGAAGTAAATAATACCATTGGCATTTTAGCTGAAGTATTAAAAGAGGTGATAAATGAATAATGGAAAAGAAAAAAAACAAAGGAGCGTGGGTTCTTAAAGCTTTAGGAATTTTATTTATTGTTTATATTTCTTTAACTATAGCTATCTCAACTGGATATTACGAGGCCAAATTAAACGAAAAAACAACAATTACAGATGAAGCTATGCGGCAATTTGAAGAAGATGTACGTAATGGTAAAGACGTCGATATTACAGATTATGTAACGGATATAAGAGAAGATTACTCTAATACAACAACAAAGGCCGGAGTGTTCTTTTCACAAATTGTGGAAAACGTCATGTCCAAAGGCATCGATGGCATGATTAATATTTTTAAAACTTTGTTTACATAATTTTAGAAATTAAGATGTTTACTTCATCTTTTTTCTTTTGTATAATTATAACTAGGTGAGAAAAATGGGCAAAACAAAATTTAAACAAGAAAATATTCGTAATTTTTCTATTATAGCTCATATTGATCATGGCAAAAGTACTTTAGCAGACCGTATTTTAGAAATAACAGGGGCAATATCAAAAAGAGAGATGGTCGATCAAGTATTAGATAGTATGGATTTGGAACGTGAAAGAGGGATTACAATCAAATTAAATGCCGTTTCTCTAAACTATACTTATCAAAATGAAGAATATATTTTAAATTTGATCGATACTCCTGGTCATGTCGATTTTTCTTATGAAGTAAGTAGAAGTTTGGCTGCATGTGAAGGAGCCGTTTTAGTTGTCGATGCTTCCCAAGGAATAGAAGCTCAAACACTTGCTAACTTATATCTCGCTATGAGTAATGATTTAACTATTATTCCGGTCATCAACAAAATTGATTTACCAAATGCCAATATCCCAAAAGTAAAAGAAGAACTTATAAAAGTATTAGGTTTTAAAGAAGAAGAAATTATCCTTTGCAGTGGCAAAACTGGTGAAGGAGTAGAAGAACTAATTAAACGAATCATCACCAATGTAAAACCACCAAAGATTTCGAATGAAAAACCGCTTCGTGCTTTAATTTTTGATTCATATTTCGATCCATACAAAGGAGTCGTTGCTTTAATTAAAGTAGAAGAAGGCATCTTAAAAAATACAGATGAAATTCTTTTTATGGCGACTAATTCTTCTTATCAAGTGACTGAACTAGGTGTTAGAACACCAAAAGAAAAACCTCTTAAAGAATTGATGTGTGGGGACGTCGGTTATCTTTCCGCGGCGATTAAAGATATTTCTTCCGTACAAGTAGGCGACACGATTACTTTAAAAAGTCGGCCAGCAAATGAACCAATTCACGGCTATAAACCAATGAAACCGATGGTATACTCTGGTTTATTTCCGGTTGAACCCAACCGTTATGAAGCCTTAAAAGAAGCTTTCTTAAAATTAAAACTTAACGATGCCGCCTTAACAATCGAACCTGAAACGAGCGATGCACTAGGATTCGGTTTTCGCGTCGGTTTTTTAGGTCTTCTTCATATGGATATTATTACCACTCGTTTAGAAAGAGAATTTGGTATTGAAGTTATTGCTACAAGTCCAAGTGTTATTTATAAAGTTACCTTAACAAATGGGGATACGATTGATGTAGACAGTCCAAATAAGATGCCTGAATCGGTAAAAATAAAACAAATTGCTGAACCATACATTTTTACAAACATTATTGTTCCAAGCGAGTATATTGGAAGTATCATGGAGTTATGTCAAAATAAACGAGGCATATATAAATCTTTAGAGTATTTAGATGAAAAAAGAGTAAACATTCATTATGAAATTCCTTTGTCAGAAGTAGTGTACGATTTTTTTGATAAATTAAAAAGTAGCACGAAAGGATACGCTTCTTTCGATTATGAAGTATGTGGCTATAGGGTAAGTGATTTAGTTAAAATGAACATTTTATTAAATGGCAAAATCGTCGATGCCTTATCTTTAATTGTTCATAAAGATTTTGCTTATCAAAGAGGAAGAGCAATTGTCAAAAAACTAAAAGAAGAAATTCCAAGACAGTTGTTTCAAATTCCTATTCAGGCAAGTATTGGCTCTAAAGTTATTGCTCGTGATGATATACCAGCCATGCGCAAAAACGTTCTTGCTAAATGTTATGGTGGCGATATTACAAGAAAAAGAAAATTATTAGAAAAACAAAAAGAAGGAAAAAAGAGAATGAAAATGGTTGGAAGCATTGAAATTCCAACAGA
>CALVMI010000006.1 GCA_944345045.1 uncultured Bacilli bacterium
AAACAGAACAAAACGCAACAGAAAAAGGAGAAAAAGTTGACAAAATTAAAAGCTTATGGTTCTAAGCTTTAAGTTACTTAATATATTCAAAAAAATGTCAAACTACGGAACTAAAAAATGACGAAGAAATATAGTTAATATTAAATCCATCTGAAGAAAATTAACTAAAAAGATATATTTAGTAAGTAAATATTGTTAATGATTGACGTTATGGGAAAAATATGGTATAATAAAATAGGTTACATAATTATTATACGTTAAAAGTTTTGTAAAAAGGGGGTTAAAACATCAAAAAATAGAAGCTATAAACAAAGTTGGTATCAAATGACAACAAGGAGGACAAACATGAAACGTTTAAAGAAAATCATTTCAATCCTGATGACTACCATAATGGTAGCTTCTACTTCATTAGCAGCTTTTGCTGATGGCAAAACCAATAATGACGATTTGACAATTGGTTCGTCGACAACAGTTGAAACTGAAGAACTGACAATTGGTTCATCTGGCACATCTGAACCATCACTTGAGTTGTATTCATCACCAGAAGATGAAAAAGAGGAAAAAGATGGTGAAATCAGTTGGACTCAAAAGGGAGAATTTCCTTTTGTGACAGAAGTCAGAATTTCAGATGAAAACGGTGTACCGATAGCAAATCCAAGTTTTGACAGAGACCAAAAAATCAATTTGGATTTCTATTTTAAAATTCCAAACTCGGAAATTGTAAAGATGGGTGACATGTTTACAATAGAAATTCCAAAGGGGTTTGAACTTGTTGGAAACATTTCTGAACAAGAAATAGGACCAGCAGTTGATGCTACTTGGGAAGTAGTAGATGGAGTCATAACCATAAGATTTTATGAATCTCTGGATACTTTGTCCAATGTAAGTGGTTATATGTCCATAGGATGCTGGTTTGAAAAGGATTCTCAGCTTGGGGCAGATGGAGAAGACATTGTCTTCGAAATTGCTGGTAACACATTTGTAGTACCAGTGTACAAAGAAGACGTTCCTGACTGTGTGACGGCAAAGGTTGAAAAAAACGGAACATACGATGCTAGCAAGCGTGAAGTTACCTGGACAATCAAGGTAATTCCAGAACCAAAAAACTCTATTTTAGATGGAGTTTTGGTAAAAGATACTTGGGATTCATATCTTGAGTATGTACCAAATACATTTAAAGTAGATGGATCTTTGATTTCAGATAGTGAAATCGAATTGATTGAAAATGGTTTTGAATATACCATGACAGAAGGAAAAGCGGGGACAAAATTAATCACGTACAAAACATACGTGAAGGATTTCTTCTATACCTCAGGAGAAAATTTGGTAGCCAATAAAGTTGCTGCTTTTATGCCAGAAGGGGAACAAGCATCAGAAGCCGAAGCCACTGTAAGTATTGTAAATAATGCAATCAGTAAAAAGATTGTTAAATACAATGCAATAACGGGAATCCTGTCTTGGGAAGTCAAAGTAAACTCAAGCAAACTGCATCTTGCAAATGCTTCTGTTGTTGACATTTTCCCACATGGTACCGAAATTCTTACAGATACAATCAAGCTGAATGGTGTGTCCTATAATCAGTTTGAAATGACAGAAGGCAAACTTGTTGTAAACCTCGGGGAAATCACTACAGAAATGTCGTTAACATACGATATGCGTGTTACAGACTGGAGTAAATTCACAGTAGATGGTGGATATTATGTTCAAAATGTAGCCGAACTGTATGATGAACAAAACAAGATTGGCGAAACAGTAGGTGAAGCTTGGATTGGTGTAGGCACGGGAAATATTCCTGTTAACAAAACAGGTAAAGTAAAGGTAAACAATGTCTACGGCCAATATATAGAATGGGTAATTTATATTAATGATCCAAGTTCACTTGATTATCAGAAATTGGATGGTGACATTGTCATCAGAGATGTTCTGGAAGAATCTACACTGTTGCCAATGAATTTGGCAGTTACGGCATATTTCCCAGATGGAACACAGGCAACAAAGTACATCAGTCCAGAGGATGTAACGGAAGATGGAAAAACAATAACCATAACTATCCCCAAAAATGACATTTTTGGAGATAAGATGATAACACCAGAGTGTTCATTTACAATCTGGTATGCATCTCGGATTGATGGTGTTCAGGAAGGAAAATTTAAGAACACTGTTACTGTAACCGTTGGAAACAAAGAAAATAGTGCTACAGCGGAAGTTGATGTTTCATACAAACAGTCAGATATGATTGCCAAGAAAGGTTCATACAATTATGAAAAAGAAATGTATGAATGGACGATTACCGTCAATTCAGGTAAACAGGCAATTTTAAATCCTAAGGTCATTGATAATCTGCCAGATGGACATACTCCAGCATATGACTATATCTATGTGAATGGGGAAAAGGTCTCGTTTGGCGAAAAAACTCTAAGTGGAATTCTTGCAGAGTATGATGGCGAAGTGTTAACAATTTCGATTAATGGACTTATTACGGATACAAAGACCATAAAAATCGATACTGTTTCAAACCAGAAAGAAGAGGCTACAGTCAAAAACAGTGCAGTACTCAAATCTGATAATATCAGTGATCTGAGCTGTGAAGCTACTGTAAAATACAAACCGTTACCAATTCTGCAGAAAACTACCGATTATGTCAAAGGAGATGTAATCAACTGGAAAGTTCTGATTGCATTAGATCATGATAATTTGGGGCAATTAACTTTGACAGATCAGTTAAATTCTGGTCTTAGCTTTTCAGAAGACAGTTTGAAAATGTCCATTGCTGATATTCAAAGCAATGGACAAATTGTACCTACCTCAGAACAAATTAAGGTGGAATACAATTATGACGATCAAACTGGTATGTTGAAAGTTATTTTACCAAAGGATCTTGACACCCATAAATCTTACGTATTGAGTTTTTCTACAGAAATTAGAGATAAGAATCTGACAAATGTGACAAACTCAATTACATTCTGGGGAAGCAGTCTGGACGAGTCCGCTACAAGTAAAACGGTGATTTTAAAAACAACGTCGAGCAGTAGCGGAATCACTGGAGAAGCCGGAAGCGTCAAGATTTTAAAACGGGATAAGTCTGACAACAAGCCGCTAAAAGGTGTTGCATTCCAGCTGCTAAATAGTGACAAAGAAGTTATGGAAAATGTAGGGTGGGCAACAACCAATGAAGACGGAATTGCGGAATTCAAAGACTGGTTGCGTCTTGAAAATACATATTATATTCAGGAGGTAAGATGCCTGGAAGGATATGTATTTGATGATACTATGTACGAAGTGAAAGCTACAAGTTCTCAAAAGGAGATTTTGGTTGAGGTCTTCAATGAAAAGAAGACAGAAAAATTGAACATTCAGGGGCAGAAAACTTGGAGTGACGAAAACAACAAATTAGGTTTGCGGCCTGAAAAAATTGCCATTAATCTTCTGGCTGATGGCAATAAAATTGACACAGTAGAAGTAACTTCGGAAAATAACTGGACATATGAATTTAGCAATCTTCCAAAGTATAAAGATGGTACAGCCATCATGTATACAATTTCTGAGGAACCAGTGGATGGTTATACTTCCACAATAGACGGTTACAACGTAGTAAATACGTTAAACCACTATGATATGGATGAACCACCAGAGAAAGAAAAGGATGATACCAAACCAAATAATAGCTCTTTGGTTGATAAAGATTTTCCAAATAGAGATTTCCAAATAGAGAATGTAGACAAAGATACACAATATGAGGAAAGCTCTGTTGAAGAAAATCAAATCAACGATGTAGAAACAGAGAAACCCAATACTCAAGGGAACAAGTACGTACCTAACACAGGTGATTACAGAAATTCAGCAGTAAAGCTTGCAGTACTGACAATGACATTGTCAGCAATAGGCATTGTATTGCTGAAGCGCAAAAACTTTTAAATAGTCGTTATAACGGCTAAATAACGTAAAAGGAGCTCTCAAAATGAGAGCTCCTTTTTATTTAATATAAATTTTGGTATAAAATTAATAGTACTTATAGTTTCAATAATAAGTTACCTAGTATGAAAAATATTATACTTAATAATTTATAATACTCTATTTTAAAAATCCGTTAATGATTTGTTCTTCTGATTCTTGTTCTGTAAGTCCAAGTGTCATAAGTTTTATAAGTTGATCACCGGCAATTTTTCCGATAGCAGCTTCATGAATAAGATTAGCATCAAGATTGTTTGCAACAATTTCAGGAGTAGATGTGACTTTAGCTTGATTCATTAAAATAGCATCACATTCTACATGTCCAAAACATTTAGTATTTCCAATTACTTTAGAAATAAATTCTTGGGATGAATTATCCTTAGCTACAGAGCGTGAAGTAACATGGGTACTTGAATTTTCACCGTTTAGATTTACTTCAAAACTTGTTTTTGCTGTTTGAGTACCATGAGTCATCAATCTTTCCGTAATAACAAGGTTTGTATCATCTTCTAAATTAGCTATGGTATTTCTAATAGTAGAATCTACACCTTTTATTTGAACTGTTTCCATTTCAAAAGAAGATCCTTTTTTTTGATGAATTATTGTTTGAGGGTTTAAAATATGTACACTTTCATTTTTAGTATTTTCTTTAATTATAATATCAATACCTGGTTTATTTTTTTTAGAAATAATTTCTATATTACTAGTAGAATTTCTAGCAATTCCATGACCGTTTTTTCTTATATTGTATGCACCAATAGGTACTTTTTCTATATCCGCAATTTCTTTTAATATATGTTTTTCTATAGGATTTAGTTCCATATTACTTATTACCTCCTAAATGATTTAAACGAGAACAACTGCTATTAGTTGTCAATATTAAAGGTAAAATTTCTTCTTTTTTACCATAATTTTTTATCATTCCATTACTTAATAAAACAATTTCATCTGCTATAGATAATAATTTTTCTTGATGAGAAATTACTACAATTGAATTTTGCATTTGGTTATGCATTTTTTCAAATACTTGAATTAAATTGTTAAAACTCCAAATATCTATTCCAGCTTCAGGTTCGTCAAAAATTGTAAATTTTGATTTTTTGGCTTCTAACATAGCAATTTCTATTCTTTTTAATTCTCCACCAGAAAGACTATCATTAATTTCTCTATTAATATATTCTTTGGCACATAGTCCAACATCTGAAAGATAATCACATGCTTCGGAAAATTTTATTTTATTTCTAGTAGCTAACTCAATTAAATCTTTAACCGTCAATCCTTTAAATTTAACAGGTTGTTGAAAAGCAAATCCAATTCCTAAATTTGCCCTT
>CALVMI010000007.1 GCA_944345045.1 uncultured Bacilli bacterium
GTTACAGGAAGATTTCAACAAAATTTATGTGTCCATAAAAGAGAAAACGAATATTGTAAGGTTTGTAAGCATACAATAAAGAGAATCGTTGTTGGTGGTAGAAGTACTTATTTTTGTCCAAATTGTCAAAAAGAAAGAAGGTAGACTATGCTTTTATCCTATTATTTAAAAGAATTAAATTATGATCAAATGCCAGAATATTTAAAAAAGTATATGCTTTCTGATTCATTAAAAAGACTTAAACATGTCAGTTATTTTTGTGGTATGGACTATGCTTCTAAAGATATATACCAATTTAAAGAAAAAATTACTAGATTCGATCATTCTTTAACAACTGCTTTATTGGTAAATAAATTTGCCACATCTAAAGAAGAAGTTTTAGCTGCCTTATTTCATGATGTTGCCACCCCTTGTTTTTCTCATGTTATAGACTACATGAACAAAGATTATGAAACGCAAGAAAGTACAGAAGAGTATACAGAATATATCTTAAAAAAAGATAAATATATTTTAGAATGTTTAAAAAAAGATAAAATATCGATTCATGATCTTATTGATTTTAAAAAATATTCTTTAGTAGATAATGAAAGACCACGTGTATGTGCTGATCGTTTAGACGGGGTAATTTTAAATGGAATTTCTTGGACAAAAACTATGACTCCAGAAAAGATTCAAAACATTTTGAATTCTCTAGCTGTTTTTCAAAATGAAGAGGGAGAAAAAGAAATTGGCTTTACTTCTTATAAAGTAGCTTACGATGTCATGAAAGAAAGTTTTCTAGCCGACTCTTATTGTCATTCTAAAGAAGATAATTATATGATGGAATTACTTGCTCACATTACATCTCTAGCCATTCAAAAAAATTATGTTTCTTATGAGAATTTGTATACCTATAAAGAAGATCAAGTATTTTACTTTTTAAAAAGTATTCCAGATAAAGAATTACGATCTTTGATTTATAAATTTGAACACATTAAAGAAAAAGATATCCCTAATATAGAAATGCCTTATATAAAACAAAGAATTTTAAGACCTATGGTAAATGGCCAAAGAATTGCAAAAAGTTCTTGAAAAGCTATTTTAAAAGTGCTAAGATAAACTTGTAAATCGTTGATCAAAAGACACGATAAAAAAGTTTCCTTTTTATAGAGAACTTAGGTTAGGTGGAACTAAGTAAAAGCCTTTTTTATTACTCCTTTTGTAGAAATCTAATAAGATTCGGGTAATTCCGTTAAAAATAAATAAGTGAAAAATAAGGATGGTACCGTGCATAAAGCACTCCTATAGGTACCATCCTTTTTAAGTGAGAAAGGGATTATATGAAAAAGAAAAAACATTATTATGGTCAAGGCCAAATCTTATCTGTTTATCGTTTTATGGAGTATTGTGGATTAGATTGTCCTAAAAAAGAAAATATTTTAATTTCTCATGAAATTATGATGCGTAAATTAGCCCTCCGTCATGAAAAATTTCCCGATAAAGTTTCCTTGCCTGTTCGTATGTCTTTAAAAAAGATTGATAAAAACGATGTCTATGAAGGAAGAACATTTTTAGTAAAAGATGACTATAAAAATATTTTACCTTACTATGTTCCTAAAAAATTAGATTTAATTGAAGATGCTCCAGAAGAAGAATTTGCAAGACGTAGAAAAGAGTCTTTGCTTGAAGAATCTTTGGAAGTAAAAAAAGAAATGCCAAATGGCTATATCAGATATTTGATTCGCAAAAACAAAAGGGAACTATTAGAAGAAAAGAAAATTCTTATTGAAATCGTGCAATATGATCGAACGCATCCTGAAGAAAAAATAACAGAAAAAAAAGGACGATTAGAAAAAGTAAAAAATCGAAAAAGAAGATATTAAGAAAGGAATGAGTAAAAATGATTAATATTAAAGAAGATGAAAGATTAAGCGTATTAAACCATAGTTGTGCGCATTTACTTGCTCAAGCAGTAAAACATTTATATCCGGAAGCAAAATTTTGGGTAGGACCAGTTATTAGTGAAGGATTCTATTATGATATCGATTTAGGAGATGTTACTTTAAAAGAAGAAGATCTGGAAAAAATCGAAAAAGAAATGAAAAAACTTAGTAAAGATGGCAAAAGAATTGTTCGTCATGAATTAAGTCGTAAAGAAGCCTTAGAAATGTTTAAGGATGATCCATATAAAATTGATTTGATTAATGAGATGGATGAGAATACGGTAATCACTTGTTATACACAAGGAGACTTCACCGATCTTTGTCGCGGACCTCATGTTGAGTCAGTAAAAGAATGTAAGCATTTTAAATTATTGAAATTTAGTGGCTCTTATTATAAGGGAGATGCTAATAACAAAGTTTTGCAAAGAATTTATGGTGTTTGCTTTGATTCTGAAGAAGATTTAAAAAATTACTTAGAAGAATTAGAAGAGTTAAAACAAAGAGATCATCGTAAGATTGGTAAAGAACAAGAAATCTTTATGAATCATGAACTTGTTGGTGCTGGTATGCCTTTATGGCTTCCTAATGGAGCTTTAATTCGTAAACAATTAGAAAACTATATTTATGAAAAAGAAGAAAAAATGGGCTATGTTCATGTTTATACGCCATGTGTGGGAACCGTAAATTTATATAAAACTTCTGGCCATTGGGATCATTATAAAGAAAACATGTTTCCAATGATGAAAGTGGATGATGAAGAGTTTGTTCTAAGACCAATGAACTGCCCGCATCATATGTTGATTTATAAAAACAAACTTCATTCATATCGTGATTTACCAATTCGAATTGGTGAATTTGCAACCGATTTTCGTTATGAAGCAAGTGGAGCAGTAAAAGGCTTAGAAAGAGTACGTTGCATGTGTCAAAATGATGCTCACTTATTTGTGACACCAGAACAAATAGGCGATGAATTTAAGAAAGTAGTCGATTTAATTCTAGCCGTTTATAAAGATTTTGGTATTAAAAATTACAAATTCCGTTTGTCATTGCGAGATCCAAAAGATAAAGATAAATATTTTGATGATGATGAAATGTGGGAAATGGCTGAAAATAAACTTAGAGAAGTTTTAGATTCTTTAAATACTCCTTATTATGAAGCTATTGGCGAGGCCGCTTTCTATGGTCCAAAACTTGATGTTGAAGTAAAACCAGCTGTCGGACCAGAAGTAACATTATCTACTTGCCAATTAGACTTTTTACTTCCAAGAAGATTTGATCTAAACTATATTGATTCAAATGGTGAAAAACAAGTTCCAGTTGTTATCCATCGGGCTATTTTTGGTACATTTGATCGTTTTACAGCCTTCTTGTTAGAAGAAACAAAAGGAATACTTCCATTATGGCTTTCACCAACTCAAATTAACATTATACCTGTTAACATGGAATATCATGAAGAATATGCTAGAGAAATTGAACATTGGTTACAAGAAAAAGGATATCGGGTTATTACCGATTATCGAAATGAAAAATTAAGTTATAAAATGCGTGAAAGTGTTATCAAAAAAATACCTGTATCTTTAATTTTAGGTCAAAAAGAAGTAGATGAAGGTACAATTAGTTATCGTGAATTTGGTTCAACAGAAACCAAAACCGTTTCTAAAGAAGAATTCATAAAATATTTAGAAGAAAGAATCGAAGAGAAAAGATAAAAAGTAGACATGCTAAGCCGTGTTTACTTTTTTTAATATTTATGATAAACTAAACAACAATTTAAAGGGGGAAAATACAGTGCAAACATTAAATACATATAATTTTTCAGAACGTACTTTAAAGAAATTATCACAATTACAACTATCTAATAGAATTTTAAATACCGAAGCAAATTTATATATTTATAAAACGAAAGATAAATGGATTAAAGGGATAGAATTAATAAAAATTTTCTATAATAATGAACCTGAATTTATGAAAAATAAAATATTTGTTTTAGAACAATTAATGAAAAAGAAAGAAAAACTTCAAATGCCCGAACTAATTTTGCCAACGGCTTTAGTAAGTGTTGATAATAAGATGGTGGGTTATTCTATGCCTTGGATTATGGAAAATGTAAATCTCGTATTATTGTTACAAAATGAAAATGTCAATTTAACTGCTAAAATGCAGTATTTAAAACAAATCCATACCCTTTTACACGATTTAAAGCAAAAACAAAAAAATGAAGAACATCCTTTGTATTTAGGGGATATTCACGAAGCTAATTTTTTATTAAATATTTTGACACAAAAAATTAACGTAGTAGATATTGACAGTGTCTATTTAAATGGCGCGCTAGCTCCTACTAGTAAATATCTATCTTATAATCCAAATTTAGAGCCTTATATAACAAAATATCCTATAGATGCTAGAAATAATAATCCTATTCCTAATCATAATACAACCGTCTTATCTTTCATTTATATGTTTTTAAATACACTTAGTTTAGATAAATCTTATCGTTGGTCTTATGAAGAATTTTATACATATTTAGACTTTTTATATCAAGAAAAAGTGGATCAAGAATTGCTTACAATGATTTCAAGTATTTACAGTAATCAAAATAAGTTACATTTTGATGCTGAATATCTAGATTCATTAGACTGTGAAAGGAATTATGTTTTAAACAAAAGAAAAAAGTAATGCTTGCAGTTTTTTTAAAAGAAAGTTAAAATTATCTTAGGTGTGTAAAATGAGTGGTTTAGAAGAAGCAAGAAAATTAGTAGAAAAATATTTTGAAGGAAAATATGATAAAGGAAACCATCCTTATTTTGAACACCTAGAATATGTTTCTTCAAAAGGAAGAAATGAAGAAGAAAAAATAATTGGCTTGCTTCATGATATTTTAGAAGATACGCCCTTGACAGAAGAAGATTTAAAAAAATTAGGTTTTTCTGATTTTATCGTTAAAACCATTACAATCCTTACTCGTCCAAAAAATGTTTCTTATGAAAAATATATTGATTCCATTATAAAAAGTAAGAATCAAACAGCTTTATTTATCAAAATAAAAGATATGGAACACAATTTAGATTTCACAAGAATAAAAAATTTACCTATAGAAGAAAAGAAAAGACTAGAAAAGAAATATCGTCCTAATTACAACAAACTTATTTTAAAATGGGAAAATGAAAGATAAACTATCTTAAAAAAGTGTTGAAAAAGCTAATTTTATGATATACTAATAATGAAATCGCAAAAAAGACATGACAATATAAGAATTTTTATAGAGAGCTTAGGGTAGGTGGAACTAAGTAAAAGGAAAATATTGTTTCTACTTTTTAGAGAGACTAATCATCTCCGGTGAAGAGCCGTTATAGAAAATAAGAAAAATTAAGGATGGTACCGTCTAAATAGTAGACTCCTTTGGTATCATCTTTTTTTGTTAAAAAGAAAGGAAGAAAAAAAATGATTGATATTAAATTAATAAGAGAACAAAAAGAATTAGTAAAGGAAAACATTAGGAAAAAATTTCAAGAAGAAAAACTTTCACTTGTTGATGAAGTATACGATTTAGATATCAAATGGCGTGATTCTCGTAAAAAAGCCGATGATCTTCGTAGTAAGAAAAATCAAATGGCTAAAGAAATCGGCGCTTTAATGGGCAAAGGGGAAAAAGAAAAAGCTGAAGAAGCAAAAGAAAATGTTCGGAATATGAATGAAGAAATAGCTAATTTAGAAAAAGAAGAAGAAACATTAGCCGAAGAAATCAAAAAACGAATGATGGTTATTCCAAATATAATTGATGATTCTGTACCAATTGGTAAAGATGACAGTGAAAACGTCGAAAACGAAAAATTTGGTGAACCAGTAGTTCCTGAATATGAAATCCCATATCATGCAGATATTTTAGATAGCATTAATGGCTTAGACAAAGAAAGTGCAGGAAGAACAAGCGGTAATGGTTTTTACTATTTACTTGGTGATGGCGCAAGACTTCATGAAGCGATGCTTGCTTATGCCAGAGATTTTATGATTGATCATGGCTTTACCTACGCGATCCCGCCATTTATGATTCGAAGTGATGTTGTAACCGGCGTAATGTCTTTTAAAGAAATGGATGCTATGATGTATAAAATTGAAGGAGAAGATTTATATTTAATTGGAACAAGTGAACATTCTATGATCGGAAAGTTTAAAGATCAAGAAATTAAAGAAGAAAGTTTACCAATTTGTTTAACTTCATATTCTCCATGCTTTAGAAAAGAAGTAGGAAGCCATGGTATTGAAGAAAGAGGACTTTATCGTGTCCATCAATTTGAAAAAGAAGAAATGATTGTCATATGTAGACCAGAAGAAAGTATGAAATGGTACAATAAAATGTGGGAGTTAACTGTCGAATATTTTAGAAGTTTAAATGTTCCAGTTCGTACATTGGAATGCTGTTCAGGAGACTTAGCTGATTTAAAAGTAAAATCATGTGATGTTGAAGCATGGAGTCCAAGACAACAAAAATACTTTGAGGTAGGATCTTGTTCTACACTAGGAGATGCTCAAGCAAGAAGACTTGGTATTCGTATTAAAACAAAAGATGGAAATATTTATGCTCACACGCTAAACAATACTGTATGTGCTTCACCAAGAGGATTAATTGCCTTCTTAGAAAATAATTATCAAGCAGACGGTTCAATTTTGATTCCCGAAGTCTTAAGACCATATATGGGCGGAAAAGAAAAAGTTGTACCCCAAAAATAGTTTACCACTACAAAAATAAAATCTTGAAAAATCTATTGACTATGGGGGGGGGTATCCGTGATAAGATTACTATGAGAAATCATGGTAATTTTTTTATTTCATGAATTTTCATATTAGAAAAGAGGAAAAGTATGAGATTAGAAAAATATAAAAGAAAAAATCCCAAGAAAATAGGAATAATTCTATTTACAATCGTTTGTATTTTGTTAGTAACAGGAGTGTTTCTATATACTTCCTTTGCTTTATTTCAAACAAAATGGCGAAGTAGAAGATTTAGGAGATGTTTATTTTGCTTTTTATGTGGATAATGAACTGGTAAGTGAAATGCCTTTACAAAATTCAGGATATATATTAGATGAAGAAAGTAGCAGTTGTACAAATAATGCCACGGTAACATGGAATTATACGGAATGGTTTCCAGAAGTAAGAAATTTAACGAAAACAAGAACAAAATGTACTTTGTATTTTACAAAAACCAAAAAGGTACAAACCGCCTTAGGCGAACTAGAAGTATATGAGTATACTCCAGATTTTACGAAGTCAGCATGTGATGATGAAACATGTGAAAGTCATGAAAAAGGAATCTTTGAAACGAAAGATGCCGATGGACCAACATATTATTATAGAGGAAGTGTGGAAAACAACTATGTTTTATTTGCCAATCGATACTGGCGAATAATAAGAATTAATGGCGATGGTACGATTAGAATGATCTATGATGGCACAACTGCTCATGATAATGGTGAATCTAGTACAGATAGGCAAATAGGAACAAGCCCGTTTAATGCTACTACATACAACGATAATATGTATGTCGGTTATATGTATACAAGTGGCGAAGCCCATGGTACAGGCACCTCTTCAACAATTAAAACAGCCAATGATAATTTTTATACAAGCGTGTTAGCTTCATACTCACAATATATTGATACAAACGCCGGTTTTTGTGGCGATAGAAGTACACTAAATAATCAAAGTGGTGTTGGCACTGGAACAGTAACAACGTATAATGGAGGCTACATAAGGGCAGTGGAAAGTGATCCTGATTTAACATGTGCAAATACAAGTGATTTATATACAGTATCCTCATCCAATCAAGGAAATAAAGCTTTAACCTATCCAGTAGGCTTAATAACAGTAGATGAGGTACTACTTTCAGGAACTGGTGGCGGCGTATTTGATGGCAGCTTGAATCATCAACTAATAAGTCCAAATAGCTATTTAACAACCGGAAATCATTTTTGGACAATGACCCCAGCCGGAGGCTACAACCCGTTCGTTCTTACTCAATGGTCTTCACATGTATTTCGCGTAAACGCTTCTGGTGGTATAGATGACGATGGCTCAACTGGTGCCCGCAGTCTAAGACCTGTCATAAATGTTCGTAGCGATGTCACAATAAATGGAAGTGGAACGAAAGAAGATCCATATACAGTATCTTGAAATGAGAAGTTAAAAATAAAATTTACTTATGTTGCTGTGTGAACTATGTTAAAAACATAGTTTTTTTAACTCAAAAAAATCTTTAACATATACTACCTTAGAAAGGTTTTGAGAAGATGAAGTGTAGCGAACTATCCATTGGTGAACAGGCAATAATTAAAGGAATTGATTTAGATGAAAGAAAAAAAGCGAAACTATTTCATTTAGGTCTTATGAAAGGGGCAAAAATCATTTGTAAATTTAGAAGCCCTTTTAAAAGTCCCATAGCTTATCAAATCAATGGCTGTGTTTTTGCTATACGAGAATGTGATGCTTCTTTAATTGAGGTTCAAAAATGAAAAAGAAAAAAGCTTGTTTAATAGGAAATCCAA
>CALVMI010000008.1 GCA_944345045.1 uncultured Bacilli bacterium
AATTAATAAAGGCGTATTCATTTTCTTCTTATTTTTCTTAGGAGGCTCCTCAGGCATCGTTGGCGGAACAGGTACTCCACCCATTGCTCCCATCATACTATTTGGGTTTTGTGGATTTTGAAATCCAGTTTGATCATTAATCGTGTTATTCATGTCCATATTCATATTTGGAGTAGCCGTGCCCATTTGCGAATTAAAACTATTAGCTGTTTGTTCATTTAATGTTGCAGCTTGTAATGGCTCTGGTGGCGTATTTGCAGCACTAACAGTCGCATCGTTTACAACACCAGCAGGTTGTAAATTAACAGGTTCACTAGAAACAGGTGCCTGTTGATTTAAAGCTTGCGGGTTACCCTCATTATTTAATGTCTCTGGCATTCCCATAGGATTTACAGGCGTATTAGGTACTGAATTTACCTGTGGTGCTGGATTGTTTGGAATAGGAGATACATTTGCTGCTCCTAAATTTTCCACATTAGGTACTGGTTGTACTGGTGGCGTTGGCACTGGTCCATTAGGTATAGGAGATACAGAATTTAAGTTTTCCATAGTTCCATTTGAATTTGGATTTTGATTATTTAAGTTATTCATTTCATTATTCATAATTCTACCCTCTTATTCTATAATACGTTTTAATTATACTAAGTTTTTTCTATAAAGTCAAAAAAAATCAAAAAAAATGGAATAGTTTTAATCTATTCCACCTCTAAAGCAATTTTACTCATATAATAAGAGATTTTTCCAGGCCATGCTTCACTGGCTGCATACTTCTTTCCGATTGATTCTGGTGTAGTTAAACCTTTGCTAATATAATTATCAGCTAAGTTTTTAATCATGGCTTCAATACCAGCATCTAATGAGTCAAATGAAGCATAAGAACCGCACCCACTACCTTTCATACCGCCTACATTATTACAAGAACGAACTAGCTTACTACAAGTCCAAGTACATCCTGTTTCATGAAGGGCGATAGCTAAAGCAAGATAAGGGTCTACTCCATATTGAATAGAATATTTAGCAAAACTCATTCCATAACCTTTTAAGGTACTATTTAAACTGAGTTCAAGTTTTTGGGCTAACTCTTCCATCGTCATGCCATTATAAACAATAACCGGTGAAGCAGCTCGTAAACTTGCGATTTCTATTTCTTGTCGGTAACTTTCATTATAGTTTCTTTCAAAACTCTCCCGACTGTTTTTTATCATAATTGATTCAGCAAGATTATTTCCTGTTGATACTAAGGTACTATCCATAGATAAAATAGTGATGTTTTTGACTAATGTTGAAACAAGTTGGATACCACCTATAACGATTAAAGCAATAAAGATAGCTCTAACCGAGGGTAATTTTTTCATTTCTTCAAACCATCCTTCTTTTTCCGGAAAGTGATACCATTATACAATAGTTTATGCAAATTTGTCAAATTTTTCGACTCTTTTAATAGCACAAACGTTCGTCTTAAACTCGTTTTTCCTAGGTTTTATCATAAAAAAAAGAAGAACATATTTTAACCAAAAAACAAAAAAGTTATCACAAAAGCCGCCAAAATTCCAATCGCATCAGCAAACAAACCTGCGGATAAAGCATGCTTTGTTTTAGTTACTTTAATAGAGCCAAAGTATAAGGCCAAAACATAAATCGTAGTATCTGTGCATCCTTGTAAATTCGATGCCAATCTTCCTACAAAAGAATCAGGTCCATAAAGTTCAAAAATATTACTCATAATCGCTAAAGAAGCCGTTCCTGAAATCGGGCGTACCATCGCCATCGGCAAAACACTAACTGGAATATTTAAAGCTTCTAAAATTGGATTAAAATAAGAAAAAACAAATTCTAAAAAATGCGAATTTAAAAACAAATTTGTTGCAAAAACCATAGCAATAACCGCCGGAGCAATATGAAAAATCATAATAATTCCATTCTTAGCCCCTACTAAAAAAGAATCATAAATATTAACCTTTTTCTTAAAGCCATAAAAAATGATAAATAAAACAAAAATAGGAACAATATAAGTTGAAAAATTCATCGTCTTTTTCTCCTTTTAAAATAATCATAAACTAAACCAGAAACATTAGAACAAAGAGTGGCTAAAATACTCGTAATAATAATTTCGGATGGATTTGCACTTCCATACATAAGTCTTAAGGCAATAACGGTAGTTGGAACAATCGTAACTCCCCCAGTATTCAAAACTAAAAAAGTAACCATTGCCTCCGTAGCAGTATCTTTTTGAGGATTATCCTTTTGCATACATTCCATCGCTTTAAGGCCAAAAGGAGTCGCGGCACTACCAAGTCCCAAAGCATTAGCCGCGATATTACTAGCAATATAGCCTAAAGCTGGATGATCTTTCGGCAAACTTGGAAATAATTTACTTAAAACTGGTCTAACAAGCCTCGCAAAAACATCAAGTAAATGAGCATCTTCAGCAATTTGCATAATACCTGTCCACAAAACAAGTAAAGGAATCATTTCAGTAAGAAGTTTTATACCTGCCGCGCCACCTTGTAGTATTTGTTCATTTAATGTTTCAATATTTCCAGTTGCAATAAAGAAAAAAGAACCAATCGCAATAAAGAAAAGCCAAATGATACTTACCATCTAAACAACCACCTTAAGAACTTTTGCCAAAAACTTTCCTCCTTTTTTTCTTCCTCCCTTTGATAAACTTTTTCGGACTTTAAAAGTTCTTCATTCAAATATACATTAGCCACGCCAACTTCTTCACCAGTGGCTTCTGAATTAATTTGATAATCTATGCGAATTTGCAATTTTTCTACTTCTTTTAATAAAGCATAAAAATCATTTTTTATATAATATTTAGTTGGATTACTTGCATCAATCACTAAAGAATCTTTATCCAAAATTTGGACTCTTTCATAACTTGAAAAAACAAGTTCACATAAATCTTTATGATCTTGAAAATCATTTCCATCATTTAAAGTTACAACAATACAAGTTTTATCATCTTTACTAGAAGCTGTAACAAGAGTTCTTCTCGCTTTCTTTGTAAAACCCGTTTTTCCGCCTATCGCATACTCATACATACTTAAAAGCTTATTCTTGTTGTACCAAACATAGGTTTTACCACTCGTTTTAGCTTGATAAGTTTCTGTTCCGATTATTTCTTTAAAAGTTTCATTTGTAAGAGCATAACGCATAAGTAAAGCCATGTCATATGCCGTTGAAGTATTTCCGTTTCCCGATTCATCTTCTAAACCATGATTATTAATAAAAACCGTGTTCATCATTCCAATATCATATGCCTTTTGATTCATAAGTGAGACAAAATTTTCCATACTTCCACTAATGTGATAAGCAATTTCTATCGCTGCATCATTTCCACTTCGAAGCATCAAACCATATAGTAAGTCTTTCAAAGTGATTTCTTCACCCAAACTCAAATAAATAGCACTTCCATAAGCTTTTAAAACTTCTTCACCAACAGTTCGAATCGAGTTAATATCTCCATTTTCTAAAGCAATAATCGCCGTCATAATTTTCGTTGTACTAGCAATTAATTTTTCTTTCGCTGGATTGTGACTCATCAAAACTCTTTTAGAATCATAATCCATAACTACATAACTTTCAGCACTAATAGCTCGAGCAGAAAGAGGATAAAAAAATAAAATCAAAAACAGAATAAGCTTTTTCATGAAAGTCACCTACATAAGCATATGAAAAACACGGACAAATTAGTCCATGTTCAAAATTTATGTGGGGTTAGGATTAAGCGAAAAGACGTATTGTGATTGCTCCGGCCTAAATCTCCAAAATGAGAAAAAACACCCGCATATAATCCGTGAGAATAATCGCCTCCTCGAGATGTCCATATATTAAGTAAATAAATTGTCTGTATAAGATCATTATACCAACTTCCTATTTTTCTTTTTACTTCTAAATACTGATAGGATTCAGAAGGACCCATTTCACCCGTTGCATCTCCTAATATTCGTATAAAAAGCAAAGTATCAGATGAATTATCGCTAAATTGATAACTATCATAGTATCTTTTTTCCGGGAAATCATAACCATTGGTTAAACCGGTTAGTCCTGAGGTATCGTTCTCACAGGTTGGACAACTGAAGGCACCATTAAATGCTGAATTATACAAACTATTTTTTCCACTCATCGGGTTTCCGTTTTGATCAATCATAACACCCATCGCATATTCCCATGCGCCACCACTTATGTCATAGATGCCACTTATATTATTTGTTGCACTTGCTAACATACTATTTGGATATGCACTGTTACATGTGCCATCAGAACAATATCTGTTACATTCTTCATTTGTTCCAGTTAATCCACAAGTCGGTTCGTTATTTGCTTGATATCCCGTTATGCATGATGAATTATTGTTGATTCTTACACTTATTTGAGAACCATATTTACTATGTTGTAAATATGCTACGGCTCCCCACTCCGTATTCTTCATCATATGACTATCTAAGTTTCGTTTGTAATCATAAGAACTATAAAATGCATTTGCTACTTGTATTCCTCGCCAACTATATACATTTGGTTTAACTATTATCTTACTTGCATCTCTTTCATTTACTTCGGCTTCCGCTCTAGTTGTAGCTCCCTCATACCCCGTCTCAAATTTGCCGACCCAAAAACCTGTTGATGGAATACTTAAGAACGCTGGATGTGTCATATAATCCCCTATTTGACAATTTCCACTTTTTCCAGATTCCATCGGTGTGGTACATTCGCCATCCATAGAATCATTTGTGTTGTAATCACCGAAGATGATTGGTATTTCATGAACTTTTGATGTATCAATCTCAGTTAAACTATCATATAATCCTAAATCCCATAATTGATATCTGTATTTTGGGATCCATACAAAATAACTTTCTATAGCTTCTTCTGGAATAATTTCATTATCTGTATAGATTTCACTTTCCTCTTTTAAGATAACTGCATTTGCCCATATCTTTTCTTCATAACTATACCATTTACTTGTTAAAGAAGCTCTTCTTACTACTCCTTCATTATCTATCGTTACTGCTATTAACTCATCTTTTAATATGGGATCTGTTCCATTTAAGATACTTTCTTTATAAGTACTCCCAAAATACAAATTACATCTTACCGGATAGTTCTCAGCATGTAAAATCACTGGACTCCATGTTTCACTATCCCATGTTATTGTTGCCTCATTGGTACAACTACTCTTTTCTAAATCTAAATAATACCCACTATCTTTACTTGGTATACTATTTGTTTGTTCCTCTTCTATATAAATAGCTAATTCAACATTTTGGTTATTTTCTAATTCTTTTACTTCTTCGTTTTTGTTCATACTAAAAAATGTTATCAAACTTATCAAAACAATACTTACTAATAAAAGTTTCTTTTTCATCAGCTTTTCCCTCATTTCTTGTACGGAAATTCATGAAACAAAAAAATTACCATGATTTCTCATGATAATCTTATCACAAATACCCCCCCCCCATGTCAATTTACAAAAACTTGACAAAAAACAAAAAGCTACTTTAAAATTTTTACATTTTCTTTTTTTAGATCTGTGATTCCTTCAATTTTTTGTAATGTTTCTTCATAAGGTTGTTCTAAAAGCCAACTATCATTTTCATAATAAGTATAAAGTTCTAAAGTATATTTTGTTCTTTTTGTTTCCTCATTCATTTTCTTTAATTGAATATCAATATAATTATCTTGTTCACTTTTTTCTTCCAAAGCATCACGAATACTGGCATGATAATCAAACACGGTAATATCTACAAGAACCGTTGCTCTATCACCATTAAAAATTTCTTCTTTTATTTGATATTCTAAAGAAACAAACTGTCTTTTCATAATCAAAAGATATTGCTCTTGTTGTTCTTCAGTAAAATCTTCTTCACTAATATTTTTTTGTAAATTTTCTTCTACTTCCGAAGTAAAATTACGATATTTTTCTAAATACTCTTTAACCGCATCTTTAGGGGCATTATTCGTGCATCCACATAAACAAAAAATACATACAACAAGAAAAAGAATCTTTCTTTTCATAAACATTCCTTATAAGATAATCGAATAAGAGAAGCAATTTTATGAATTTTTAAAGTATAAGGTTTCTTTAACTCCTCTAAACAATCTGTAATCATTTTTTCTAAATCGTTTTCTAATATACCAAACCATTCATAATACAAATAAGTACATTTTGTTACATTTTGCGTTTTTAATAAAGTTTTTAATTCAATCTTAATAAGATTTTTCTCAGCTATTGCTTGTCTAAAATCTTTTCTTTTCACAATTTTTTTATTCTTTATAAAAGGAAAAATACTTTCTTTTAAAGAATGGGCCATTTCATTAGCATTATTCTCATCTTCAACTAATAACTGAGAACGCGCTAAAACGTGACCATCTACATCAATTTCAATAACCAAACAATGATTTGTCGAAGAAACCAAAATCATACTCGCATTTTGACTATTTCCTTTAATTAAAGTTTTTTGCAAAAAATCTTTGACAAAATTTTCTTCTAAACTTCCTTCATACATACACAAAGTTTGAAAATCTTTTTCTGAAACTCTTAAAAAAGGAATCTTTTTAAGTGAGAGTATGGAATCATTTTTATCCCATTCATAAAATTCCCAAGCCATTTCATCTAAATTAACTAACAAATCATAAAAATAGTGCATTTTCCTAATCCTTTCCTTTTAAATAAATTCCTAATAAAATAATACCAATCCACAAAAAATAAAATTCAATTCTTCTACTAATAAAATGAACATAATCTAAAAAACTATACCCTAAAACAAAAACATTTACATAAAGAAAAGTAAAAAATAAACCGATAATTGTCAAAAAACATCCTAAAATCAAAAAAACATTTTTTTTCATCTTTCTCATAAAATATTCTATTTCTTATTTTTCATTTTTAGTATATAATGTTGTAAGGTGATTATTATGAATTATATTATCTATATTATATTAGGAATTATTCAGGGCTTTACTGAACCACTTCCTATTTCCAGCAGCGGACACTTAGTTCTTTTTAAAAATTTGTTTAATACAAACATGTTAAATGATGTAAACTTTGAAATTGTTGTTAATTTTGGTTCTTTCATTGCTATATTCTTAATTTTTTGGAAAGATATCGTAAAACTTATTCAAGCATTCTTCGGATATATCTTTGATAAGAAAAAAAGAAAACAATTTCAAAAAGATTTTAAATATTGTTTACTCATTATTATTGGTAGTATTCCAGTTGGAATAGCTGGCTTACTTTTAAAAGATAAGGTAGACGCATGGTCTGGAAACATGACATTACTAGGAATTTCTTTTATGTTTACCGCTTTTATGCTTTTCCTAGTTCGTAAAAGTAATGGTAAAAAAGAAGATCATGATATTACATATAAAGATGCAATTATTATAGGACTTATGCAAATGATTGCTTTAATACCAGGAATTAGTCGTAGTGGTACCGTCTTAGTAGGTTGTCTTCTTTGCAAAATTTCTCGAAAATCTTCTTTAAAATATACATTTATGCTATATCTTCCCGTAAGTGTAGCCTCAATGGGACTTGGTGTTGTTGATCTAGTTCAAAGTGGTTCTCTAACTTCATTATGGCTTCCATATACCCTTGGATTAGTGGCAGCTGGAATAGTGACTTACTTTTCATATCGTTGGCTATCTCGTCTAGTTCGCGACGGCAAACTTTGGAAATTTTCCATTTATTGCTTTTTCTTATCTATATTTGTTCTTATTTATTTTCGTTAAAAAAGAAACTTATATTTCAAAGTTTCTTTTTTTTAATGACCAATTTGTCTTATTTGCCAAATAAATTTTAAACCAGGTAACCATGGTAAAAGAACCAATATAAAAAGAATAAGTAAAATCACTAAACCGATCAAATAATAAATGATGGCTTTAAAAGGCTTTCCTTTTTTCTTTATCAATTCTTGAATTTCTATCATACTTTTATTAGAATTTTGTTGGAGAATTTGGGAAACATCATTTTGAACATAAGCTAAATAGTTTTTATTAAAATTCAATCCAAAATATATACCCGCTATATTACTAGCAAACAAACTAATAATGCCTAATCCTATAAGATCTAAAAGAGTAGATGCTACCGTAATAGCTACTAAAGCAATCACTCCTACTTTCCATTGTCTGCGATAAAACAAATAAGGCACCGGAACAAAAAAGGCAGGCCATGACCACTTATGATTTTTAATCTTGTAATAATTCTTACCAATATATAAAGCGACCAAATCTTCTTGTGATGTAGTAACATTTGTTTCAGAAGAAGCATTCAAATTTAAGGTCTCAATCGGAGTTGAATTTATACCAGTTGTTGTATTCACATTGGGCTGATAAAGTCCAGAAAAAACAGCCTCTCTACCATTAACAACATTATTAACTAAAACACTCCCACATATTGGACAGACTTGCTCGCCATTATAATACTCTTTTTGACAATTTATGCACTTCATATAAATACTCCTACTCTAAAAAAAGAATAACATAAAAATATGACTTTAACAATCATTTTGGAAAAATATTACATTTTATTT
>CALVMI010000009.1 GCA_944345045.1 uncultured Bacilli bacterium
TTTACTTCTTCATCGTCAATGATACAACGACTCTTATAACTTGTATCATTTTTTATTTTTTCTTCGCAAGCCGCATCACCACACCAATTTATTTTAACAAATCCCGTTTTTTCTTTAACAAGATTCAGTAACTCTTCATATGTAGAAACCTCAAATATTTTTTCATCTCGTCTTTTTAAAGCTCGATCATACATATCTTTTTGAATGGTTTCTAAAAGTTTTGGTATTTCTAAAACCACTTGATCAAGTTTAACATTTTTCTTTTCCAGCGTATCTCTTCTGACAACGGTAACTTCCTTATTTTGTAAATCTCTTTTGCCAACTTCAATACGAATCGGAATTCCTTTTACCTCGGCTTCAGCAAATTTAAATCCAGGAGATTTATCGGAAGTATCAATTTTATAAGTAATTTCTTCTGGTAGTCTATCTGAAATAGTATGAATTGCTTCTAAAATTTCTTCATCATTACTAATTGGAATAAAAATAACTTTTATCGGAGCAATTTTAGGAGGTAAAACAAGACCATGATTATCACCATGAGTCATGATAATTCCACCAATCATTCTCGTCGAAAGGCCCCAGCTAGTTTGATAAGGGGTTTTCAAAGTATTATCTTCATCTAAAAACTCGATCCCAAAAGCTTTAGCAAAAGCATTTCCAAAATAATGACTTGTGCCATTTTGTAAAGCCACACCATCATACATCATTGCTTCAAGGGTATAGGTTTCTTCAGCGCCAGCAAATTTTTCTTTTTCAGTTTTTCTGCCAACAATTACGGGCAAAGCCAAGACATTCTTTTGAAAATCTTCATATACTTTTAACATTCTTAGGGTCTCTTCTTTAGCTTCAGAAGCAGTTCTGTGCATTGTATGACCTTCTTGCCATAAAATCTCTCTACTACGTAAGAAAGGTCTAGTAGTTTTTTCCCAACGCACGATTGTACACCATTGATTATAAAGTTTTGGTAAATCCCGATACGACTTAATAATATTTTTATAATGCTCACAAAACAAAACTTCACTAGTAGGTCTGACACAAAGTTTTTCCTCTAAAGGTTCTTTACCACCGATCGTAACCCAAGCTGCTTCTGGCGCGAATCCCGCCACATGTTCTTTTTCTTTATTTAGTAAAGATTCTGGAATAAACATCGGCATTTGCACATTTTCATGACCTAAACGTTTAAACTCTTTATCAAGAATACTTTGAATATTTTCCCAAATAGCATAACCATAAGGTCTTATAATCATACTTCCCTTAACAGAAGTATAAGCAACTAAATCCGCCTCACGAACAACATCTGTATACCATTTAGCAAAATCTTGATCACGATCGGTTATTTTACTCACTAACTTCTGCATTTTCTTTTTCCTTTTCTTCAACAGTGAAATCTTCTAATTCGCCATTTTCATTTAAAATTTTATTAACTTGTTTTGTGGCCTTATCCAATTTTTCTTGGCATATTTTAACTAAATTCATCGCATCCGTATATTTATTAATTGCTTCCTCTAAAGGAATTTCACCACTCTCTAAATCTTTAATAATTTTTTCTAAATCTTGCAATGCTTTTTCAAATGTAATTTCATTCATGATATAATCTCCTTTACTTTGACATTTACCTCGCCTTTTGAAAAGCGAATTTGTAAATCATCATCTATATGTAGTTTACTACTATCTTTTAATAAATGTCCATCTTTTTTTACTAAAGAATATCCTTTATCTAAAATATTTAAAGGATTTACTAATTTTACTGTTTGAATAACAAAAGATAAATCATTTTGCTTTTTTAATAAAATGGTATTTATATTCTTCTTTAAAAGTTCTTCTTGTTTCTTTAAATCCGCTTGTTTTTCCTGATAAATTATCCGAGGATTTTGTAGAATATATGAACTTTGTAAATGTCTAATATCTTCCTGTTTCTTTTTCAAAAAATTTTGAACACTATTTTTTAAATCTTCAACAAGCATATCTACTTTTTGAATTTTCACATCATATAAAACCATCGGATTTTTTAAAACAAAACTATCAGCTAATTTTTTTAAAATGTGTTTTTGTTCATTTAAACGACTAGTAAATAAATGAGTGATTTCCGCTTGTTTGTTTTCAAATAAACTTTGTACTTCATCGATTGTTGGCACGGCCATTTCAGCAGCTCCCGTAGGAGTTGGTGCTCGCTTGTCTGCAACAAAATCCGCGATTGTAAAATCAACTTCGTGACCTACAGCACTAATAACGGGAACGCGAGATTCATAAATAGCTCTAGCGACAATCTCTTCATTAAAGGCCCATAAATCCTCAATAGAGCCACCACCACGACCAACGATTAAGACATCAATATCGTATTCATTAGCTTTTTTAATATTTTTTACAATATCTTCTTTAGCCGCGGATCCTTGCACTAAAGACGGAAACAAAATCGTTTCACAAATCGGATATCTTCTTTTTATAGTACTTAAAATATCTCTTATTGCAGCTCCTGTTGGCGCGGTTACAATACCAATTCGTCTTGGAAATTTAGGGATAGCTTTCTTATGTTCAGGAAGAAAAAGACCCTCTTGTTGTAATTTTTTCTTAAGTTTTTCAAATTCGATATATAAATTTCCTAGACCATCAGGTTCCATTTTATCAATATAAATTTGGTAATTACCACCAGCCGGATAAACACTTACTCGTCCTTCTATCAAAACATTTTGGCCATCGGCAGGATTAAAAGTAAGTTTAGATGCCATACTTCGAAACATAATCGCACTAATACGTGCTTCATCATCTTTTAAAGTGAGATATAAATGTCCAGAAGAATGTCTCTTAAAATTACTTATTTCTCCTTTTAAATACACTTTTTGTAAATAAGAATTATTATCAAAAAGCATTTTTATAAATTGGTTAATTTGCGAAACCGTAATATAGTTGTGATTCATAGCATTTTCCCCTCTTTTAATCCACATCTTTGTTGAATTTCTACTAATTTTTGATAATGCTTCGCATACATATTCAAAAGTTTTGTTTTAAACTCTTCTTGAAATTTATGTTGATGGGTTATTTCAATATTTTGAATAGTTTGACTTAAAAACTCTGGTGTAAATAGCCCAATCTGTCTACTAACTTCCCATTGAAAACTCGTACTAGAACTAGCCAAAAATCTTTCAAAATCATCATAAATAGAATTAATCGGTCCCTCATAAGAACGAAGAGAATTATTTTTTTCCAAAGTATGAAACATATTATTCAAAGCTAAATCCATATCATATAAAGGAGCAATAAAAGCATAATTCCCATTATCTAAAATTTCCCAATTTTTCAAATGATAATCATATTGCATCAAAATGAATGAAAAAACATAACGTTTAGATAATTCTTCCATAATTTTAAATATAACAAAACTCTTTTGAGGATGATTACGATAAAAGAACTCTAATGCTTCCCAAATAAAAGATAAAGAATTTATTGTAAAAGTTTTGTAAGAATCATCGGCATTTAACTCTTCAATGGTTTTAACCCCAATAACTTCTTCTAACTTTTTATTTTGCTCTAAATATTCTAGATATTCCATAACGACATCTGCCCCAGAAATCGCTTCATAATCTAGGGTTTGATAATCTAAAGAAAGTAATCCATATAAATCCTGATTATTTACATTAACTATTTCTGAATTAACGGTTGAAATAGACGCCGCCTTAGCAAGTTCTTCTAATAAAATTTGCACGAGTAACTGATCTTGTAATCCCTTCTTACGACAAACCTTTAAAAAATACGTCTTACCATCAGGATGATGTAACCAATACCCTTGATAATAAGGGCCACACAAATCATTAGCAACTAATACACCACTTTTTAAAGCCTTTCGCCAATCAGGAATTATATCTGTTAAAATTAAACAGCCATGATCATCTTTCATGATTCTAAATCCCTCATAATTTTATCTAAAACAGCATTAATCATTTTAACTAATTCTTCATCTGTATATTGTTTGGCCAACTCAATTGCTTCATTTATCACAACAACTGAAGGAGTATCCATATATTTTAATTCATAGATAGCCATTCTTAAAATAGCTGCACCAGTTTTATCTAATCGTGATATTTGCCAATCTTTTAAATATTTATTAGCTAACTCATCAATTTCTTTTTGGGAAGTAACTACCCCAAAAACCAAATCTTTCACAAACTCATTATCAACTTGCAAATTTTCTTTAACAACTTCTTCTGGATTCCAATCCAAATGATTTTGTTTTAATATATCAATTTGATATAAACTTGTCATTGCAAT
>CALVMI010000010.1 GCA_944345045.1 uncultured Bacilli bacterium
CCAAAAAACAAAATGGTGGGCCTGGGGGGACTTGAACCTCCGACCTCACGCTTATCAGGCGTGCGCTCTAACCAGCTGAGCTACAAGCCCATTTTGTCAATCGACTATTACATTGTACATGATAATAATCGTTTTGACAAGTATTTTTTTCATATTTTTCAAAAAAATATCATCTTTTTGTTAGTATTTACAGCCTAAAAAAAGAAAAAACAATAAAATATGTGAATAAGTGGCAAAAGTTGTTGATAACTTTTGTCACTTTTTCTAGGTATTTAAAGGGGTTAAGAGGTATAATTGTATTAAGAAATGTAGGGATACTATGAGAAGTGATTACATAGGAAAATTATACCGGGATTATGAGAATTTACAAACTAAGTATGATAGTCAGGCACAAGAGCTACAACATATGGAACTACGAGCACTCGTTGCCGAAGATGAACAACATAGATTAGAAAAGGTTGTAACGAAAAAAAATGTTATCATAAAACAAACCAGAGAAGAAAACAAGGAATTAAAAAAAGAAAAGGCACGTTTACAAAGGGAGATTGAACGCTTAAAAGCAAAAGGAAATATGGATGGAACAACTGTAGGCATCCCAACCAGTCAAACACCAATTGGTAAGAAGAAAGTTATCCCAAATTTTGCTAAAAATACAGGTGGGAAAATTGGAAGAAAAGAAGGACATAAAAAAGATAAGTTAGAAAAAGTTTCTGAAGAAAAAATAAATAATCATGTAGAGCATAAGATGGAAGAATGTCCAGAATGTCACAAGAAAGATTTAAAACCAACCGGAAAAGTGATAAAAAAGCAAGTGAAAGATTACCGAATAATCGTGGATTATACAGAACATGAGTATATTGAATATCAATGTGAGTGTTGTGGAAAAAAATTTCATGAACCGATTCCAAATCATTTAAAAGAAGAATGCCAGTATGGAAGTAATGTAAAAAGTTTAGCACTCACTTTAGGCAATGTTGGTAATGTTCCATTTAATAAAACAAGAAGAATATTAAGTGGTTTAAGTATGGAAGAAATAGAACCATGTGAGGGATATTTATCTAAACTTCAAAAGACAGCAAGCAAAGGATTAGAAAGCTTTATACAAGAATTACATGATGCAATTATTCAATCTGAAATTGTGTATTGGGATGATACAGTAATTCAAATAAATAAACAACAAAGTTGTATGAGATATTATGGGAATGAAGATATCTGTTTATTTAAGGCACATGAGAAAAAAAACAAAGAAGGATTAGATAACGACAAAATCTTATCTCTATTAAGTAAACATACCGTAGTAGAGCATGACCATAATAAAGTAAACTATAATCCTGAATATGAATTTATTAATGCAGAATGTTGTCAACACTTGTTAAGAGACTTAAGAAAAGTTGAAATCAATATACCAGGACGGACATGGTGTAAAAACATGATCGAACTTTTTCAAAAATATGATCATCAAAGAAAAGAATTAATTAAACAAGAAATGGATACATTCACAGAAGAAGAAATTAATGAATTCATCTTACAAGTAGATCATTGTTTGCTAAAGGGCTTAGAAGAAAATGAAAAAGATTCAAGTCCATACTATGCCGACAAAGAGCTTACACTTATCTGGAGGATTATGGAATACAGAGATAACTATATTTATTGGATATTAGACTTTTCTATTCCTTTTACGAATAACCTAAGTGAGAGAAATTTAAGAGGAATTAAATCCAAGATGAAAATAGCTGGCCAGTTTCAAAATATAGAACGAGCAAAAGATTATGCCAACATAAGAAGCTATATAGAGACTTGTAGATTGTATGGTAAAAACGAATACGACTCTTTAACAAGGTTAGTAGAAGGCAATCCTTATACATTTGCCGAGCTTGTCGCCATGAAAAAATAAGTGAAAAAAATCACTTATTTCTTTGCATGGCTGTAAATACTAACATATATACATCTACTTAATCAACTTAAAATAAAATTATGTTGACAACCCTAAATATTAGTGATAAATTAATTACTAATATTTGAAGAGGTGGAGTTATGAATGTGGTTTTTAAAGGAAAATACAATATTAAATCTATTATAATGATTACGGTATTTTCTTTAATCATGCTTTCATGCTCTTTATCTTTAAAATGATGTTGACACTGGGGCGATTCATCGCCTCGGTGCCTTTTTCTTTTATGGGAGGTGTTATATGAATAATTTAATTATTAATGATTTACTTGCTAAAGTTGCCGAGTATAATAATGAAGAGATTGAAATAATTAGAAAGGCATATTCTTATGCTGAAGAATTGCATAAAGGACAAAAACGTCAGAGTGGTGAAGAATATATTACTCATCCATTGAATGTTGCATATATTCTTGCTGATATGCATGCTGATAGAGATACAGTTTGTGCAGGACTTTTGCATGATACTTTAGAAGATACAAGCATTACTAAAGAAGATATTGCTAGCATCTTTAATAAAAATATTGCTAATCTAGTAGATGGAGTAACAAAGATTAGTAAAATGAATTTCTCGTCAAAACAAGATCAAAATCTTGCTAATACAAGAAAGATAATTACAAGTATTACTGAAGATGTAAGAATTATTAT
>CALVMI010000011.1 GCA_944345045.1 uncultured Bacilli bacterium
CTTTCTTTAACAAAAAAACTTCTAGAATATAGGGACGAGTTTACACCCGTGGTTCCACCCTACTTATTCTAGAAGAATCACTCTAATTATATATAGCTCCAGTTTGCCAGGCCTTCATCGCTCGTATACCAAGATTATATGCTATTTTTTTTGATCTTGCAAGCAAAAATTAAGCTTTTTTTCTTTGCAAGGTTTGATTATCTTTTGAAATTAATATTTGATGCTTTTTATATAAATCAATAATATCATCTTCAGTCATAATTTCTTCAGTTTTATTTTGGTTTAAATTTTCATATGAAACACACCAAGAAATATTTTGTTCTTTAAAGTAAGTACTCCACATAGCAATACGATTTTTTTGATTTTCTGTTAAATTTGAAGAAAAATATATAACTGGTATATCAACGATTTTTTCATTAACTCTTGGAATTCTTATAATTGCATATTTTTTAGCAAGCATCAAAAAAACTTTTTCATGATTCTTTTTCATAATTTCTGTTCTTATATCATAATCGTCTTCTATTAAGCCTAGACTTAGTAAATTATATATTATCCGAAAATGCTCATATTCTTTAGTATCTGAAAGATAAGACATAGATCTTTCCCCGTATTTAAGCGGGATAGGCAAAACAATTTCAAGCGTTTCACGTTCCATTTTTTTCTTTTCTTCTTGGTCTAACAAAGACATATCAAAACCTTCTTTCGAGATAACATTATAACATGTATATATTGACATGTAAATAAATGAAAAACAGCATATTATTATTTAATTTTTTATGACGGTGTTAAAGTAAGGCGAAAAGTACGGTCCCTATTTATTTCGCCAACTCCTGAAGTAAAGCCAAATATTCCTGCCTCTGTCCCAATAGAAAAAGTTCCGAAAGTATGGCCTCCTCTTATAAATTCGTGTCCATAAGAACCTAAAAAATTAGCTTTATCTACATACCAAGAACCAATATAGCGTTTTTGATTTGTGCCTATATCATCATAATTGTAAAAAGGGCCAAATTCACCTGTTGCATCACCAAGTATTCTATTCGAATATTGTAGCATGTTCATTTCAGAATTATTATAAAGATCGTAATATTTGTTAGAAGGTAATTCTAATCCTTCTATAAATGAATTATCAGCTCTTAAAAAGCCTTTAAAGCCAGATGTTCCTGATATACCATTAGTATTCCCAACCATAACAATATCGTTTTCTAGCTTCATAAACGATAAGACATATTCCCATGCTCCGCCACTCATATCAAAGATACCACTTATGTTATTAGTTGTACTTGCTAAAACACTATTTGGATAAGCTGTATTACAACTCCCATCATTACAATAACGATTACATTCTTCATTCGTGCCAGTATATCCACATGTTGGCTCATTATTGGCTTGATATCCAGTTATAAATGAGGAGTTATTATTTAATCTGACACTTGTTTGACTACCATATTTACTATGTTGTAAATATGCTACAGCTCCCCATTCTGTATTCTTCATCATATGACTATCTAAATTTCGTTTGTAATCATAACTACTATAAAATGCATTCGCAGCTTGAATTACACGCCAACTATATACATTTGGTTTAACAATTATCTTGCTGGCATCTCTTTCATTTACCTCTGCTTCTTCTTTTGTTGTTGCGCCTTCATATCCAGTTTCAAATTTTCCTACCCAAAAACCTTTACTTGGGATACTTAAAAACGCGGGGTGTGTCATATAATCACCAACATTACAGTTTCCACTTGCTCCAGACTCCATTGGCGTCGTACATTCGCCATTAACACTATCACTTGTATTATAGTCACCAAAAATAACTGGTATTTCATGAACTTTTGATGTATCAATACTTGTTAAACTATCATACAATCCTAAATCCCATAATTGATAACGAAGGAATAGTAAGAAGAGCATCCTTAACAAGTAAATGGTATAGTTATGAAAAGAAAAAGTGGGCAAATGCGGTTATCTTAAAAGATGAAAGTAAAATCTATACAGATAACGAAATTATACCAGAAGAGTCTATAGAATCTTACTTTGTATGGATACCAAAATACCGTTATCAAATATGGGACTTAGGATTGTATGATAGTTTAACGGAAATTGATACATCAAAGGTACATGAAATCCCCATCATCTTTGGAGATTACAATACAAGTGATACTATTGAAGGAGAATGTACCACACCCATGGAGTCTGGTGAAAGTGGAAACTGTAGTGTAGGAGACTACATGACACACCCAGCGTTTATAAGTATTCCATCAACAGGATTTCGGGTTGGCAAATTTGAAACAGGATACGATGGCGCCTCAAGTACAAGTGAAGCAGAAGCAAATGAAAGAGATGCAAGTAAGATTATCATAAAACCCAATGTGTATAGTTGGCGAAGTATTCAAGTAGCGAATGCATTTTATAGTACATATGATTATAAACGAAATTTAGATAGTCACATGATGAAAAATACAGAGTGGGGAGCAGTAGCCTATTTACAACATAGTGCTTATGGTTCTCAAACAAGTGTAAGAATCAATAACAATTCGGATTATATAACAGGATATCAAGCAAACGAAGAACCTACTTGTGGATATACTGAAACTAATGAAGAATGTAATAGGTATTGCAATGATGAAAGTTGTAATACAGCTTATCCAAATAGTGTATTAGCAAGCACAACAGGAAACATCAGTGGTATTTATGATATGTCTGGTGGTACCTGGGAATATGTAATGGGGGTGTTATTGGATCAAAATGGTAATCCCATGAGTGGGAGAAATAGTTTATATAATTCAGGATTCAATGGAACGTTTGGTTGCCCAACATGCGATAGCGATACCTCAGGACTTACAAGTTTAACCAATGGTTACAATTTTCCAGAAAAGAAATATTATGATGCTTATGCTTATAGTACAATAGATCAACAATATCAAAGAAGAATATTAGGAGATGGGACAAGTGAGATGGGACCGTTTGCTAATGCAACTTATTTAACTCAAACAAGACATATTAGTAGTTGGTACACCGACTTAGCTCTCTTTGTACCTTATACTTATCCGTGGTCCTTACGTGGTGGCAGTCACGTTCATGGTTTAAGCGCTGGCACGTTCGCGTTCGGTGATGAGTACGGTCATGCTAGTGCTCATCGCAGTTTTCGCATTATTCTAACTCCTATATAGGTTTATCTTCAAAGGATTTTTGTTTGCTATAAATAGATCTAGTTTGTTTTAACAATAGTAAAAATATGAATATTTAATAAATTTTTATATTGATAAAGCCACTAAAAGTGATAAAATAACTTTCAGAGAAAATATTATAATCACATTTAAATGTCTGAGTAGTCAAGTCAATAAACAAAAATTTGTTAGTTGGAAAATTAACTAGAAAGAAAAATAGTTTGTAAGTTACTTTCAAATTACAAATATATTATATGAGGAAATTTTTATGAATGAAATTTTAACAGAAGAGCAAATAAAAAGAATGAATCATGAAACAATAGAAATTATCTTGCCGTATCCTATACATATAGCTGAACGAGATCTATTTTATTTATCAGATTCTAAAGAATATGAACATTATAAAATTGTCTATAATCTACTTAGTCTAGGATTAATACATGATGACTATGATATTAGACTATCTATAATGAAAAAAGAATGGGAAAACCTTTTTTCTTTATTAGCTAAAGAATACGGAATTATTAGAATTCCTCGTGTTAAAGGAGAACAAGTTGGTTTTGGCTCCATTTACTTTTCTTCTAATATAACGGATATTCAAAAACAACGTATAGCTTTATGGATTAAATATTTTCTTTTGACTCAACAAGAATTTGGCATTATTTATGAAGATATCCAACGAAAAGAGCAAAAGATTTATGATCATGAAGATCAAATTATAGAGATAGCTAAAGAGTATGAACTAATTGATCAAGAATACATTCGTTCATTAAACAAGAAATATTTTAAATAATTTAGACTTGTAAAAGAAAAATAAATTTCATATAATACTGGTATATAAGCGATGAAGGCGTGGAAAACCGGAGCTATATAATAAAGAGTGATTCTTCTAGAATAAGTAGGGTGGAACCACGGGTATTGTACTCGTCCCTATATTCTAGAAGTTTTTTTGTTAAAGAAAGAGGGAATATATTATGGAAAAAATCACAATGGGAGAATTAGTTAATTACTGTAAGCAATACGGCTACATTTTTCAAGGAAGCGAAATCTATGGTGGTCTATCAAACACATGGGACTATGGAACACTAGGAGTTGAATTAAAAAATAATATCAGAAGATCTTGGTGGAAAAAATTTATTCAAGAAAACCCTTATAATTATGGTCTTGATGCAGCAATTCTAATGAACCCTGAAGTATGGGTAGCTAGTGGTCATGTAGCGTCATTTGCCGATCCGTTAATTGACTGTAAGAAATGTAAAAGTCGTCATCGTGCAGATAAATTAGTAGAAGAATATACACAAGGAGAAATTACAGCTGACGGTTGGGATAATGAAACTTTAGAGAAATATATCGCCGACAATGGTATTGCTTGTCCAGTTTGTGGGGCTGAAGATTTCACCCCAATTCGTAAATTTAACTTGCTTTTTGAAACACATATTGGTGTTACAGAAGATAGTAAAAGCACTGTTTACTTGCGTGGTGAAACAGCTCAAGGTATTTTTGTGAACTTTTTAAATGTACAAAGAACAATGCGCGCAAAAGTACCTTTCGGAATAGGACAAACTGGTAAGGCATTTAGAAACGAAATTACTCCTGGAAACTTTATTTTCCGAACTCGTGAATTTGAACAAATGGAACTAGAATTTTTCTGCAAACCAGATACCGATTTAGAATGGCATGGATATTGGAAAAGTTTTTGTATGGACTTTTTAAAAGATTTAGGACTTCAAAAACAAAATTTGCGTTTCCGTGATCATGCCAAAGAAGAACTTTCATTTTATAGTAAAGCGACAACAGATATTGAATATAACTATCCAATGGGTTGGGGAGAACTTTGGGGTATTGCCGATCGAACTGATTATGATCTAAGTGTTCATATGAAACATGCTAACACCGATTTAAGATACCTAGATCCAGAAACAAATGAAAAATATACACCTTATGTTATTGAACCTTCTGTCGGACTTGATCGTTTATTATTAGCCGTTTTATGCGATGCTTATTCAAAAGAAACCGTAAATGATGAAGAACGAGTAGTTCTAAAACTACATCCATTCCTAGCTCCTTATAAAGTTACCATTTTGCCATTAATCAAAAAAGCCCATGCCTCTAAAGCAATGGAAATTTATGGCGAACTTGCTAAAGATTTTATGTGTAGCTATGATGAATCGGGAAGTATTGGTAAAAGATATCGTCGAAGTGACGCGATCGGTACACCTTATGCTATAACAATCGATGATGATACTATTAATAATAATACTGTAACAGTTCGTAATCGCGATACTATGGAACAAATTACAATGACAATTCCAGAATTAAAAAACTTCTTAAAAGAAAAAACTGATTTTTAATCTTAAATAGATTGAAATACTCCGTAGATTTTGGTACAATAATTGGGTAAGAGAGTCGAAAGGAGAGTTTGTACATGGCGCTTGGTAAATTAAAAAAATTGTTTTCAGATGAAGATGAAGCAAATATGAGCGAAGACGAGTATTACACTGTAAGTGAAGATGAAGCTCTAAAAGAGGCGGATAAAACTGGCAATAAAATGATTTTGTTAGAGCCTAGAGCATATTCAGAATCACAACAAATCGCGGATCATTTGAAAAATAGAAATAGTGTGGTCGTAAATTTAAAAAGAGTTACCTCTGCCCAAGCAAAAAGAATTATTGACTTTTTATCAGGTTGCATATATTCTATAGGTGGAACGATGCAAAAAATTGGTGTGGGTATTTATTTATGTACACCAAAAAATGTAAACGTTCAGGGTAAAATTAGTGATGATAACGAAAAAAATACCAAAAATAACGAAGAAGAAATAGATTGGTAAGCAAGAGTTTAGTTTAAAGAAGGTGGATCGTGAAGAAGTTTAGTACAAGTATCTATGGATATAGTAAAAGTGAAGTAAATGCTTTTGTTCGTGATGTGGCTAAAGAATACGAATCCATGTTAAATAATTTGAAACAGCGTGATGCTGAAATTACTTCTTTAAAACAAAAGCTTGTTCAATATCAAAATATGGAAAGCACTTTAAATAAAGCTATAATGGTAGCAGAAGATGCCTCTAATCAAATCAAAAGAATGGCTAGAGATGAATCAAAATCTATTGTTGATGATGCCAAAAGAAATGCTTCAAGAATCGTAAATGAAGCCTTACTAAAAGCGGAAAAATTAGAACGTGATGGTGAGACATTAAGACAACGAATTGTTGCTTTCAAAAGAAGATTTAGAGCCATTGTTGAAACCGAATTAGATGCAATAGATCAAATAGATGAAGATTATTAAAAAAACAAGAGTACTTAAGCAGTATTCTTGTTTTTTATAAATTCTTTTAATATTTTTGTTAAAGCTCTTTTTTCGATTCTTGAAACATAACTTCTAGAAATATGCATTTCCTTAGCAATATCTTTTTGAGTTTGTTCTTTTTTGTTCATTAAACCATATCGTTTAGCAATAATTTCTTTTTCTCTTTTTGATAAAAGTTTCAAATAATCATTTACAAGCATCATATCATCTTTCGTTTGTAAAGAACTTGCAAAATCTTCTTGATTATCTTTAATAACTTCCATCAAACTAATTTCATTACCATCTTTATCATAACCAATAGAATCATTTAAACTAATGTTTTTGATATTTTCTCCTTTAACACTTCGAAAATACATCAAAATTTCATTTTGAATACATTTGGCTATATAAGTAGTAAGTTTAATATTTTTAGTCACATCATAAGAATCCACACCTTTAATTAAACCAATAGTTCCAATACTTATTAGATCATCTGTTTCTCCTTCAGGAACTTCAAATTTTTTAACAATATGGGCAACTAACCTTAAATTATGTTCAATAAGTTTATTTCTCGATTCTTCATCAACATTTTGCATCTTACGAATGCATTCTTTTTCTTCTTCCTCACTTAAAGGCTCAGGAAAAACATTATTTGAATAACTTCCCGTAAAAAACATCATTTGTTCTAACAAAGATAATAAAAACATAAATCACTTCCTTACTTTAAGTGTATGAAAGTAACATGAATTCTTGCAAAAAGAAACATTTTATCTTATAATCTAAATATAGAATAGAGGAGAGAATATGGACACGAAACACTGGTTAAATAT
>CALVMI010000012.1 GCA_944345045.1 uncultured Bacilli bacterium
TTTTTTTAGTTTAAAAATTATAATTTTTTACCTGGATAGGATGTAGTCCCAATAGTTTTATTCCAAAATTCATGTTGTAATAATTGTTTACTGCTTAAAATCTCACTTATTTGTTTTATATTTTCATAAGGTATAATATTTAATTTACATCCAATAAATTCCATAAAATTCATATAAATTTTAAATTGGTTTTTCATATATTCTTCATAAGAAATATGATTATCCAAAATATAATTTTCAAATCTTTCATCTAAAAGATTCAAGTCTTTAGCCTTTGTAATATCTACTTCTGTTATTCCATAAGCACTTATAATATAAAATTTATGATCTATTGCATCAATTGATAATAAATCTGAAAACGATGGAAAAAGATTTGCGGTAGTACCATCATCTGGATGAGAATGTGCAAAAAATTGAATAACTCCAGTTGATATAAAATTATCTAATTCAATTGGAATATAACATGTCTTTTTATTCGAAACAGTAAGAAACCATATATTATTAATTAATAATAACCCAAATTCTCCCATAAATTCAGGAAATTTTTTCATTATATCAATTGGTGGCTGTTCGTCTAAAATATATATTGCCTCACCTCGCATTAATATATCTTTTATTTTCAACAATTGATTATTATTTAAATGTAAATAATTTTTTGTATTCTCCATAAACATATCTAACATATTTTTTCTCATAAAACACCACTTTCATATCTTGTTTATAAATTACCATATAGATTATTCAACCAATACCACTAGACCTTGTATGTGGAAACATATACTCCTAAAACAACCTAGCATATTTTTTCGTGTTTTTTCTTAAAATCTGCTGTTTTTGACTATTTTTTTGACTTTTTTTAACACCCTATGTATAGTTGATTTTTCCTTATTTTATAGGGGTTTAACGCAAGTTTAGTAAGCACACACATTCAACGTGTTTTGTAAATGGAAACATATCATATGCTTTTAGAAAAACTATTTCGTATTTTGTTTGTAATTCTTCACAATCTCTTAACAAAGTTTTAGGATTACAAGAAATATAAACAATCGTTTCAAAATTATTTTCTAAAAAAAGCTTTCGAACTGTTTTATGAAGTCCACTTCTTGGAGGATCTACGACAACTTTATTTGCTGAAAGAGGAATTTTTTGAATGATTTCTTCTACTTTTCCTACATGAAAAGAGGTATTTGTTCTTTCATTTAAAGAAGCATTGTACGTAGCATTTAAAATAGCTTTTGGATTTTCTTCAATTCCTAAAACTTGCTTTACTTTCTTAGCAAGTTGAAGGCTAAAATAGCCTACGCCACAATAAAAGTCATAAACTATATCTTCTTCGTCAAAAAAATTTTCGATATCATTAGAAATTTTGGAAGCGATGTCAAAATTCGTTTGAAAGAAGCTTGAATAATCAACTTTATATAAAAGATGATTTATTCTCATAAAAAAATAAGGAGTTCCATAGACACAACGATTATTTATAATTATGCCCGCGATTTTATGTTTGTTAGTGATTTCTTTTTCAATTTGTAGTGTCTTTGAAGTCGTGATATTTACTAAAAGCTCATCATTTGTATTTATGCGTATTTCTATTTCACCATTTTGCATATTTAACAAAGAAAAGTCTTGTAAAAAGGAAGTGATTTTTGGATGAGCTAACTTACACGTTGTAATTTTAATAAATTCGTGGCTTTCTTCTTTATAATAACCATAAAAGCCATTTTGAACTTTTAAACGAATTTTATTTCGATATTCTAAAGGACTAGAAGAAGGTGTGATAGATATTTCTTTTAAAAAGAAATCTTTTTTTTGAAAAAGTTCTTCTAAACTTTCTTTTTTTAATTTTAGAGAGTTTTCATATGAAACAGATGAATAGATGCAGCCCCCACATTCTTTATAATAAGGGCAAAATGAAGGAATGCGAAGTGAGCTTTCTTCAATAATTTTTTCTACTTCATATATGGAAAATCTTTTTTCTTCTTTTACTAATTTAGCTGTTACCACTTCATTTGGTAAGGCTCCTTTAATGAAGGTGACTTTATCATCTATATGACTAATTCCTCTTCCTTCATAATCCATTTTTTCAATTTTTATTTTCATTTTAACCTCATTAATGCAAATATATGTTGTAGTTTTTCTTCTGTTTTTTTATCATGAATTGACTTTGTGCTCATATTTTCTAAAATATCCATAGCTTTTATAGCGTCCTTTCTTCTAGCTATATTGCGCGTTTGTAAATATAATTCTTTCTTTACTTCTAAAAGTTCTCTTTTATACTTTTTTTCAAAGGTCATACCACTTTCTTTTTTCAAATACACTACTCCTTTTCCTATGTCTTTACTTTACCATATTTTTTTAAAATTTACTAGATTACCTTTTTTAGGTTTATTTTTTGATAAAATTTCCATACTAAAAGTGGTGAAGAATATGCAAAACGAAATTGTAAAAAAAATTAAAAATGATTTTTCTGATATGGTTGATTTAGTCATTAAACCGATTAAAGTTTCGCTTTTTAATACGATCTATGTCATTTATTTAGAAAGTGTCACAGGAAGTGATAAGGTTAATGACTATATTTTAAAAAATGTTAGTTTTTTAAATGCGATTGCTAAAAATAAAATAAAAGATTTACCTAGTCTTATTCCAGCTCCTAATACAAAGATTTTAAAAAGTGCTGATGAAATCGAATTTTATTTAACAAATGGATTTACCATTGTTGTTCATAAAAAAGAAATTATTGCCTTAGAAACACGAGCAGATATTGCTAGAGGTATTCCTGAACCAACGACTGAACAATCTGTTTTTGGACCGAAAGATGCTTTTACAGAAAATATTCAAATTAATTTAGGTTTACTTAAAAGAAGATTAAAATCAAAAGATTTAAAAACGAAAAGTGTTGTTTTAGGAAGAAAAACGAAAACAATGATTGAAATTTTGTACTTTGAAGATATTTGTGAAGAAGATTTGGTTAGTCATATTGAACAAGAGTTAAAGAAAATTGATGTTGATGGCATTTTAGATTCGGGAAATATTTCTGAATATTTATCTAGTGAAAATACTACTCATTTTCCAACGATTGTTAAAACAGAACGCCCTGATACAGCTTCTAAAGCTTTATTAGAAGGTAAAGTACTTATTTTTGTAGATACTTCCCCTTTTGCTTTAATTTTACCTGGTTTTTTTGCAGATTTTATTAATCCTATTTCGGATAATTATAAAAAAAGTAATAATATTAATTTTTTAAAAATACTTCGTTTTGCTTGTTTTTTCTTAACAATTTTATCGCCAGCTATTTATATTGCCTTAATAAATTATAATCCTGAGACTATTCCGACTAGTTTGCTTATCAATTTTAGTACCCAGCGAGATAACGTTCCTTTCCCGGCCATTGTTGAAGCAATCATGATGCTTTTCATTTATGAAATTTTGCGCGAAAGCGATGTCCGGTTTCCTAATTCTTACGGAAGTGCCATTTCGATACTCGGCGCGCTTATTTTAGGAGAAGCTGCTGTAAATGCTGGCTTTGTAAGTCCCATTATGATTATTGTTATCGCTTTTACTTTTATTACAAGTCTTATTTTTACAGAACAAGAAATTGTTAATGCCGCGAGACATTTTCGCATCATCTTTCTTTTAGCCGTGGCTTTTTATGGGTTATATGGAATTGTTTTAGCTTTTTTATATTTTTTAAGCCATGTTACCGAATTAAAAACAATGGGCAAACCTTACTTCTATCCAATTGCACCTTTTGATAAGATTTATCTTTTAAAAGGCCTTTTAAAAACCAATATTACCAAAGACACAAAACGAAGTTCTTTATTAACACATAAAAACAAAACCAAACAAAGGAGGAACGAGGGATGAAAAGAATCTTTATTTTAGCATTTATTTGTTTTTTGCTAACTGGTTGTTTTGATTATCAAGAACTAAATAATCGAGCTGTTATTGCTGGTATTGCTATTGATTATGAAGAAGAAACTTTTCATATCGATTTAGAAATTTTAAACAACAAAAAAAGTACTGGTGGCGAAGAACCAGAAGATAAAACTTACTATATTTCAGGAGAAGGAAAAACTTTAGATGAAGCTTTTCAAAACTGCCATATCAAAATTAGTAAAGATCCTTATTATGCACATGTGAAAATATTAATTTTAGGAGAAGAGACAGCGAGAGAAAAATTAACCGAGGTTATTGATTATATGATTCGTGATCCTGCTATTCGTAATATTTTCATTCCCGTTGTCGCGAAAGGAAGTAGCGCTAGAGAGATTTTAGAGAGCACTACTACAGAAAATCCAGTTGTTTCTACCTCTATTCAAAGTATGATTGAAAACAATAAAACTAATGACAGTGTAAGCATTGTTAAGGATTTCGAGGTATTTGCAAATGAGATTATTGATCCTTTACAAGACGGTTATATGAATACGGTTTCAAAAGAAAATGATACGCTTCTTTTATCTGGAATTGCAGTTTTCAAAGAGGAAAATCTGACCTTTTTCTTAGATGTAGATGAGTCTATTGTTTTTAATACCCTTAATAATGATTCAACAAATTTTTATGTTCAGCTCCCATGTCAGGATGATGAGCAAAAATATTTAACGATTAATCTTTATCAAAATAAAAATACTAATATTGAATTTGAAGACGAGGGCATTATCATAAAAAGTAAATTAGATGCAACTATTATTGAAGACAGCTGCCATTACGATTTTCGCTTTTCAGAAATTTATACAAAGTTAGAAAAAGAATTTGAACCTATTATTAAGGAAAAATTTGCAGAAGTTATTAAACTTTTAAAACAAAATCAAACAGACATTTTAGGAATTAATAATCAATATTATAAAAAATATCAAACTTATTTAAACAATTGGTACGATAAACAATTTCTTTATGAAATCACAGTAAATATTAATAAAAATGGCTTAATTTTCGAGGTGACACAAAATGACTAAAACTAAAATTTATTCATTATCTTATTTTTTAGGAAGAACGTTTTTCTTAGGATTTGGTTTCTCTCTTTTATTTAGAATGTTAAATAAAGATACATGGATTGCTTCTTTATTAGGATCAATATTAGGTTTTATTTTATTATTTCTTTTTGATAAATATAAAGAAAATCATCCACTTTCTTCTATTATTCAAAAAAGTATTTTCTTTTTGTATAATTTCTTTATATTTACACAAATTCTCTTTATTTTTGAAATTTTCTGTTCTTCTTTTTACTTAATTAAATCACCAATTTTTTATATTATTTTACCTGTTCCTTTTATTATTTATCAAATAACCAAAAAAGGAATATCAACGATTGCGAAAATTACGGAAGTTCTTTTTCCATTTTCCCTTCTTTTATATATTTTAGTAACTGCTGGTTTATTTAAAAATGTAAATTTAGAATATTTCACTCCCATTTTAACGAGTAATGAAAATAATCTTTTTTTAGGAACGTTATATTTTGCTATTTTTTCTACTGCGCCTTTCTTTCTTTTATGGAATGTCGAGACAAAAAAGAGCCTTTCAAAAGCTTATGTGATCAGTATGGTAGGAGTATTTATTGTCGCTTTATTTATCACAGCAATTTTAGGTCCAAATCTTGCTCAAATTTATCGTTTTCCAGAATATATGACTCTTAAAAAGATCAAGTTATTTAATTTTATTGAAAAAGTAGAAAATGTTATCTCGGTAACTTGGCTATTTGATTGTTTTATATTACTTTCTGTCGCAGCAAATAATATGAAAGAACTCTTGCCATCAAAAAGGAGAAATGTTGTTTATGTTCTATTATTAGTTGTTCTTTCTTTCATTGCTCTATATTGCGGAATTCATTATAAGCAAGAATTTTGGTTTTACCATAATTTGCCGATTATTTTAGGTACTTTTATAGTGTTGATGTTCTTTATATCTTTATTTCAAAAGAAAAGAGGAAAATCTTAAGGTGTTTCCTCTTTTATCATCTCGCCATCTAGGCTAAAGCTTTTTGTATCCGTAATATATACATCGATTATTTTCCCAATTTTATTTGAAGGCGCAATTACATTTACTAATTTCATTGTATCTGTATAACCATAAAGTTTATTTGGATCTTTTTCACTTACTCCTAATAGTAAAACTGGAACGGTTTTATGCAAATACTTATCATTATTTTGCTTTGAATAGAAGTTTACCAAATCATTTAAACGATATAATCTTTCTTCTTTTTCTTCTAATGGTGTTTCATCTTTCATTTTGGCAGCTGGTGTACCTTCTCTTGGGCTAAACAAGAAAGTATAGGCTCCATCAAATTCACATGTTTTTACAACTTCTAAAGTTTCTAAAAAATCTTCTTCCGTTTCTCCTGGAAAGCCAACAATAATATCCGTTGAAATAGCGACATTAGGAATTCTTTCCTTCATTTTTTTAAACAAAGCAATGTATTCTTCTTTGGTATATCTTCTCCCCATCAATTTTAAAATTTTATCTGAACCACTTTGCAATGGTAAGTGAATATAAGGCATTACGTTTGGATATTTAGCAATGATATCAATCATTTTATCTGTAAAATTCCATGGATGACTTGTTACAAAGCGAATACGGGGAATTTTTGTTTGGGCAACGGCTTCTAATAGATCAGAAAACTCCACATTTTCTTTTAAATCATGACCATAAGCATTGACGTTTTGACCGAGTAATGTTACTTCTTGATATCCTTCGGCTGCTAATTTTTCGACCTCGCTTACAATTTCCTCTAATTTACGACTTCTTTCTTTTCCTCTCGTATAAGGCACGATGCAATATGTACAAAATTTATCACAACCATAAATAATATTTACCCAAGCTGTAATATGAGAAGCTCTTTTATAATTTACATGTTCAAAGACATTTCCTTCCTCACTTGAAACTTCAATATCTTGTTTATTTTGATCGGCTTCTAAAATCATTTTACCAAGTTCATGAATATTATGAGTACCAAAGACTATATTAACATAAGGATGTCTATGCAACAGTTCATTTGCTACCCCTTCTTCTTGAGACATGCAGCCCCCTATACAAACGATTACATCAGGTCGATCCTTTTTTAAGTGTTTAATTCTTCCTAAATAACCAAAGACTTTATCATGAGCATTTTCTCTAATAGCACATGTATTTAAAACAATTACGTCTGCTTCTTCTAATTTTTCACATGGCTCCATTCCTAAATGTTCAAGAATGGATGCAATTTGCTCACTGTCATGTTCATTCATTTGGCAACCATAAGTTCTTAAGAAATACTTTTTGCCTAAAAATTTATTATTGGTAATTAAAGGAGTTTCCTCATATTTAACTTCTTTGTTTGTTCTTTCTTTTGCTTTCTTTAAATTAGGTAGTTGCATACCATTTCACCTCTTTTTAACGCATCTATTATACTAAAAAAAGCTTTCTTAAACAATAGAATTTTATTAGGAAAGCTTTCTCATTAATTCTTGTGATTTTTGATACATTTGCATAACGAAATTATATCTATCTTTTTTGTTCATATAATGTTTTATTAATTGTTTCGTTTCAGGAACATGTATCACATAAATAAGAAAATAAAATAAGGAAACTACATCTGTTTCGGTAAACAAAAATTGAGAATTAGATATTTTATTCATCAATTGAAGAAAAATACACATATTATCTTTTAACGTGGTTTGTTTATATAAATTATATTCTTGCCATGACAATCCTTTACTACTTATCATAGTTTCTTCTTCCTCTTTTATTTTTTCTAATGACATATGTTCTTGAACATCCGAAAAATTAAAAAGAATATGATTTTTTAATGTAATATATTTTTCATTTTTGTCTTGAAAAGTAAACAAGAAAAAACTTTGAACTAATAATTGATCTAAAAGTAAGTCGAAATAAGAAAATTTTTCTGAAGTAGTTATAAATTGTTTTTTGGATAATTCTATAGCCATAAGTCTTTTATTTTCTAACAAAAGTCTTCGATATGTCGCATCGTTAGCTGAAAATTGATTCATAGATAGAAATATTTCGTCAAAGCTATTCGCCTGTTTATACGGATAATTTTTTAAAAAATATTCAGTTACAGAGGGACTAAAATTCGTGAAAAAAAACTTTTCTATTTCCTTTCTTTTTTTGGTAATTTCATATTTCTTTTTTATATAAAGAGCATTTTTATTTGTATTGATTTCGATTAAAGAAAGTTGTTTATACAAATAAGATAATTCTTCAAAATATTTATGTAATTCTCTAATATTTTTCATAATTTTTCCTCAATGAATATACCGGATTTGGATCAGTACTTAAATTAATTTCTGATATTAAAGTTGTATTTTCAGAAGCTATATAAAATTTTTGAATGTTTTGATTTTTAAAAATATAAGCTTGATTTATATCTGAAAATTCCCTTAAATAGTTATAAAGTAAAATACGTTGTTCAAAATTAGTTTTTTCTGGAAGATACAACATCTTTTTAGATAAATCACGTAGATCTCTAAGTAAAATGAGATATTCTTGTTCTAAAAATACATAAAGAGATTCTTTTAAACTGATAAAATAGTGATTTTGTTCTTGTACATTTTTAATAATCTCATTAAAAATAGTAATATAACTTTCTTCGTCAGAAAAATCCTGACATTTTCCAAGATAAGGATTTGTTTTTAATAAATACATATCAGCCTCATTAATTTGACGTTTATATATCATATTATATTTTGGTAAAACAGGAAAAGCTAAAGTATAAGGTGTATTTCCATGAAACGGATAAACCATTCTTTCATTAACTGTATAAAAACTGCTCCATAATTTTGTTGTAGGTAATATTTCTTCAATAATTTGCTCTTGTTTTTCACTTAAATTATCATGAAATAATAAGCAGCCATTCCAAAAAACTAAACACTTTTGTTCATTGTCATGTAATAAAACAGCAGAGTCTTCATCATAAGCATTTTGCATTTCTTGAAATAGTAAATATTTATTTTCTTCAGTTACATTCTTAGACTCAATTTTGCCATCTGTATGAATTATATTTACTGATTTTTTATAATCTTCAAATTCCATAAAATCACCTTTGTTATTAGTTTATAGTTTTTTTCAAAAAAAGCAAGGTATTTTTGAAATCTTACTTCTTCTTTCTTATCTTTTTACTTATAAACTTATGAATTTATTGGTGTTAGTATGAGTCTTTTATTTTAAGATACTGTATAAGGATCATCTTTTGTTCCATCGCCATTAATTCTTATTATTCGCCAATATCTATCGGCAAATAAGACATAATTGTTTTCAACTGAACCCCGGTAATAATATGTTGGTCCATCGGCATCTGTTGTTTCAAAGATTCCTTTTTCGTGTGTCTCGCATGTTTCACTATCGCAAGCGGACTTTGTAAAATCTGGAGTATACTCATATACTTCTAGTTCTCCTAAGACTGTTTGCACTTTCTTTGTTTTCGTAAAATACAATGTACACTTTGTTCTTGTTTTGGTTAGATTATGAATATCTGGTTCCCAATTTGTATAGTCCCAAGTTACCGTGGCATTATTTTACAACTACTGCTTTCTTCATCTAATATATATCCTGAGTTTTGTAAAGGCATTTCACTTACTAATTCATTATCCACATAAAAAGCAAAATAAACATCTCCTAAATCTTCTACTTTTCCATTTATAATATTAAAGGTTTCATTTGTTTGAAAACCCGCAAATGAGGTATAAATAAATACACCTGTTACTAACAAAATACAAACGATTGTAAATAGAATTATTCCTGTTTTCTTGGGATCTTTGCTTTTATATTTTTCTAGTTTCATAAGTTTTCCCTCATTTCTTTTTTAGAAATTCATGAA
>CALVMI010000013.1 GCA_944345045.1 uncultured Bacilli bacterium
CAAAAAGAATATTATACGCTACTTAGGAAAGTAACAGATCAAGATTACAAAGATATTTTAAAAAATTCTCAAAATAAATTAACGTATTCTGATGAAGAAATAAGGACAATTTTAGAGTATCGTTTAAAATATGCCTTGCCATGGAAAGAAATCCCTTTTTCAGATACGATGTTAAATAAGCGTTGTCCTGCAGATTTAAAAAAGAAAATTGAAGAATTAAATGAAGACAACGCCGAAAAACGCTCTCGCCTACATAGCTCTTCACATACAGGTAGATCAAGATGAAAGCTGTCTATATTCATATTCCATTTTGTAAAAGTATTTGCTCTTATTGTGATTTTTGTAAAGTTTTTTACTATCAAAAATGGGCAACACAATATCTAAGGAAACTTCGTGAGGAAATCCTAGATATTTATGATAATGAAGAGGTAAAAAGCATCTATATCGGTGGTGGAACACCTTCTTCATTATCTAGTAAAGAAATCAAATATTTACTTGAAATGTTAAATATTTTTAACAAAACACCAGATTGTGAAATTACTTTTGAATGCAATTTAGAAGATATTCAAGACGAATTACTAAAAATACTAAAATCTTTTGGCGTTAATCGTTTAAGTCTCGGCATTCAAAGCTTTGATGAACAAAATCTGTGCCTTCTAGGAAGACATCACACCTACGAAGAAGCTCTAGAAAAAATGAAAAAAATTCGTGCTTACGGATTTGAAAATGTAAATCTGGATTTAATCTATGCCATTCCAACTGAAACAATTAAAAAAGTAAAAGAAGATGTAAAAAAATTTCTAAAATTAAATCCTGATCATATAAGTACATATAGTTTAATGATTGAGCAAAATACTCTTTTATGGGTAAATGGTATTCATCCTATCAAAGAAGAACTTGATGAAGAAATGTATAAAATCATTTGTAAAATATTAAAGAAAAAAGGCTATATTCATTACGAAGTAAGTAATTTTGCTAAGAAGGGTTATGTATCAAAACACAATTTAACTTATTGGAATAATGAAGAATATTATGGCTTTGGCCTTTCTGCTTCAGGATATATTGACCAAATAAGATATACAAACACCAAAAATTTAACGAAATATTTAAAAGGAGAATATAAAGGAGTCGAAGAAATTTTATCAAAAAAAGACATTATGGATACCGAAATTATGGTCGGCTTACGAAAGCTAAAGGGAATTTGTATTTCCAAATTTGAAGAAAAATATCAAGTCAAATTAGAAGAAGTATATCCAATTAAGCCACTACTTAAAAACGGTGATTTAGAAGAAGAAAAAGGGTATATTAAAATCCCTGAAAACAAAATATATGTAATGAATGAAATTCTTTTAAAAATGATTTAAGAAGTAAACAGGAATATTTTTTCCCTTTCATACCAAAATATACCTAGGTGATAAAATGAAAAAAATATTCTTTTTTCTTTGCTTCTTTTTTTTCCTTTTCACAGAAGCATCGGCAGAATCGATTAAAAATCTAGAAGTGATAAATGGGACATTATCCCGAGAATTTGAATCAACCAATAATGTCTACTCGGTTATTTTAAATGAAGACGCTACCTCTTTAGAAGTAAACTATGAATTGATTGATCCAGAAGCCAAAGTAACGATCGAAAATAAAGAATATCAAGAAAATGGTGAGAATAAAGCTGAAATTAAAATCGAAAATACCGATGGCACAAAAGAGTCTTATGTGTTTTACTTAGAAAAAGAAGAAACCACTCCAGTATTTAGTGAAGTAAATTTGAATCAAAATATAGATACGCAAAAAGAAATACCAGGATTAATTGTATATGTTTCTTTAGGATGTTTTCTCTTAATCGCGTGTAGTTTTAAAGTATTAGTTTTAGGTTTTAAAAAAAGAAAATAAGTACTAAGAAAAAGTCTTAGTGCTTTTTTCTTGAAAACAAACATATTTTTAAGTATGAATAAATTAATCGCTCATCGAGGTTTAAAAGATAATGTTAAGGAAAATACCCTTTTATCTTTTAAAAAAGCTATTGCAAATTCGCATTATGCGGGATTTGAGTGTGACATACGCACGACGAAAGATGGTGTTTTTATTGTTTGTCACAATCCCATGATTGGCTTAGACATCGTATCACTAACAACTTACAAAGAACTAAAAAAGAAATATCAATTGCCAACTTTAGAAGAAGTTTTAAAATTATCAAGCGACAAAATATTTTTACTAGAAATAAAAGAAACTAATTTAAATATTGCAAAATTTCAAAAAATGATTCATAAATATCCAAATAAAAAAATTTATGTTATGAGCTTTGCAAATAAATTAATAGAAAAAATGAGTGAAACCAAACAAAAAGAAAAATATGGTGTTTTAAATTACGTTTTAAATAGTGAAGAAGATTATCACAAATATGATTTTATTTGTTTACTTGAAAATATCATAAGCAAAAAATTAGAAACGTATTTTAAAAAGAAAAACATTGAAACATTTATATATGGTATTCATAACTTTAAAGAAACATCACAAAAGTATCCAAATTCTTATTTAATTACAGATGAGATTGTAAAATAATTTCTCTATCTTTTTTATTTGTGTTATAATATTTTTACTGCAATCTAGCTGAGGTGAAAAATGAAACGTAGTGAAGTAAATTATGAAGATTTAAGCCCAATGATGAAACAATATATGGACATAAAAAAAGAATATGAAGAAGAATTACTGTTTTATCGCATTGGGGATTTTTATGAGCTTTTTTTTGAAGACGGTCAAATAGCTTCTAGAGAATTAGAACTTACGTTAACAGGAAAAAACGCCGGGTTAGAAGAACGTGTTCCAATGTGCGGGGTTCCTTTTCATTCTGTCAAGCCATACATCGAAAAATTAGTAAATAAAGGATATAAAGTGGCCATTTGTGAGCAATTAGAAGATCCAAAAGACACCAAAGGAATGGTTAAAAGAGGCGTCATTCAAGTAATCAGTAAAGGAACGGTAGTGGATTTAGAACTTTTAAATGAACATGATAATCATTATATTGCTTCCATTTTAGATTTTACGTATATGTACACCATCTGCTATGCCGATATTTCAACAGGTTCCATTTTTGTCTCAAATGTTCCTCATCAAAACGAAAAATTATTAAGTACAATTTTAAATTTAGGAATTTTAGAAGTCGTTTTAGAAAATAACGAAAATCTAGAACTTATTCAAACCCTAAAAGGAACCTATGGAATTGAAGTTTCCATTTCTCATGAAAAATTAGAAAATGAATACACGTCTATCTATGAGTCACTAGTAGATGAACACCACATTGAAGCAATAAAAACATTACTATACTACTTAGTTGTTAAAGAATTAAAAGACTTAAGTCATATGAATGCTGCCGAAGTTATTTTCCCAGATGACTATTTAGAAATGGATGTTCATACCGTTCGTAATCTAGAACTTGTTGAAACTCTTCGTTTAAAAGAAAGAACGTTTTCTTTACTATGGCTTTTAGATAAAACGAAAACCAGCATGGGTTCTAGAAAATTAAAAAATTGGTTAATGAATCCTTTAAAAAATGAAGAAATGATTATAGATCGATATAATAAAATTGAAAAACTAAATAATGAATTTATTTTAAAAGAACAATTGAGAGATAATTTATATGAAATATACGATTTAGAAAGATTATGCGGTAAAATTACGTGCGGTTCACTAAATGCTAGAGACTTACTACAATTAAAAAGAAGTTTAAAAGTTCTACCAGAAATTTCTAGAATTATCAAAGATTTAGGGTTTGATTACTCCCTAAAAACACATCAAGATTTATATGAACTTTTAGAAAAAGCCATTTATGAAAATCCTCCTGTAACGCTTAAAGAAGGCTTTTTGATAAAAGAAGGATATAGTAAAGAATTAGATGAGTTAAAAGCCATTCGCAGTGGTGGCAAAGAATTTATTGCTAATTTTGAAGCAAAATTAAAAGAAGAAACAGGTATTAAAAATTTAAAAGTAGGATACAATAAAGTTTTTGGCTATTATATTGAAGTAACCAAAGGCCAACTTGCCAATGTAAGTGACGATTTTCATTGGGAAAGAAGACAAACTCTTACTAATGCTGAGCGCTACATAAGTCCGGAATTAAAAGAAAAAGAAGCTTTAATATTAAATGCTGAAGAAAAAATCATCGATATGGAATACACGATGTTTAATGAAATAAAAGAAATTCTAAAAGAACAAATTTTAGAATTAAAAGATACTGCCGATTACATTGCTTATTTAGATGCTTTATCTTCTCTAGCGGTCTGTGCTGAAGAGTATCGCTTAGTTAGACCAACGCTAAATCATGATCACACGATTGAAATAAAAAATGGTCGTCATCCAGTAATTGAAAAAGTAAGCAATATGGAGTATGTGGCCAATGATTGCATTATGGATTCTTCAATTAATACCCTTTTAATTACCGGCCCAAATATGAGTGGTAAATCAACTTATATGCGCCAGCTTGCCATCATCATTATCATGGCTCAGATGGGTTCTTTTGTTCCAGCAAGTAAAGCAAATTTACCAATTATCGATAAAATTTTTACTAGAATCGGTGCCAGTGACGATTTAGTAAGTGGCGAATCTACCTTTATGGTTGAAATGAAAGAAGCTAAAAATGCGATTACCAATGCTACAGAAGATAGTTTAATATTATTTGACGAATTAGGAAGAGGAACAGCTACATATGATGGTATGAGTCTTGCGGAAGCCATATTAAAATATGTAAGCACCAAAATACGTGCGAAAACTCTATTTTCAACGCATTATCATGAACTAACCGCTCTAGAAAGCAAAATTTCTAGCATTAAAAATGTTCATGTCAGTGCCATTGAAAGCGATGGAAAAATCACATTTTTACACAAAATTAAAAATGGCGCGGTAGATAAAAGCTACGGCATTCACGTCGCCAAACTAGCAGGTATCCCGGAAGAAGTAATAGAAGATGCCCTAAACATCTTATCTCTTTATGAACAAAAGCCTAAAAAAGAAAAAGGTGAAGAGCAACTACAACTTGTTATGGAATTTCCTGAAGAAAAAGAAGATAAAATTCGCGAAAAATTAAAAGAAATAGATCCATTACGTGTTACTCCAATGGAGGCCTTAAACACATTATATGAATTAAAAACTATGTTGAATAATAAAAATGAATAAGGTGATAAAATGAAAGAAAAAATCAAAATATATTATTCGCCCAAGAAAATAGACGAATTATTTCAAAAATTTATTTGCAAATTGTTTGTTGCTAAAGATTTAGAAGAAGCAACTCAAATCTTTTTAGATTTAGAGTCTTGTATTTCTCCACGATATCGGGCTCATATGTTCGAAAAAAAAGTAATGACGGAAAATGGTCTTGTACCTTTTAGAGAATTACCAATTGTAAAAGCGGTAAACTTAGCCAAGAAAAAATATATCATAGCTTCTTATGATGTAATTATGGGTTATGAAAAAGAAAATAATCAAATAACTTGGTTAATCGGTAAAAAGAAAGTAATTTTATCTAATGCTTTAACCGCGATCGATGATTTTAAAGAAAAAAAAGATAAATATGAAAAAATAAATACAGCAATTATAAAAGGAAATAAAGAAGCTTTAGAAAGTGAATACGATTTCCTATCTAAAGAGACTTGTTATTCATGGGTAATTGATTCTTTTGATTTAGAACCAATGGTTTTAAAAAGAGCATTGGAAAA
>CALVMI010000014.1 GCA_944345045.1 uncultured Bacilli bacterium
ATACACCTGTTACTAACAAAATACAAACGATTGTAAATAGAATTATTCCTGTTTTCTTGGGATCTTTGCTTTTATATTTTTCTAGTTTCATAAGTTTTCCCTCATTTCTTTTTTAGAAATTCATGAATAAAAAAATTACCATGATTTCTCATGATAATCTTACCACAAATACCCCCCCCCCATGTCAATTTACAGAAAGTTGACATTTTGAGGTTATCTCGTCTAATTAGATCCAAACACCATACGTAATCGCAGCCATGGCAAGGAGTAATCCTACCACATAAAACATCTTAACTATATCATTTTCGCTCCAACCTAATTGTTCAAAATGATGATGAAGCGGAGCCATTTTAAAGACTTTTTTATTAAATTTACGAATGGCGATAATTTGAATTAAACTTGAAAGTGTTTCAATAACAAATACGCCACCAATTACAGCTAAGGAAAGTTCGTGTCTTGTAACAATGCAAATTGCTGCCATCGTCGCGCCTAAAGATAAACTTCCTAAATCCCCCATAAATACTCTGGCTGGATGAGTATTGAAAAGTAAAAATCCTAGTAGCGCCCCGACTAAAACGAAACAAAAAATAGCAACTTCTTGATATCCTTCCATCCAAGTGGTATTCCAAGTAATGATTCCTAAGGCAACAAAAGCTATGACGCTTAAGCCACCGCAAAGGCCATCTAAGCCATCGGTTATGTTTACAGCATTACTGCTACCAACTAATAAAAATAAAATAAACAAACCAAATGTCCAACCCATTGGAATGGCAATATTTAATGAAGTAATATCAATAACTGGTTCGCCACCGTTTTTCATAAAAATATAGAAAAACACTAAGGCTATAATCATTTGTAATAAAAATTTTGTGGAAATTCGAAGTCCTTGATTATTGTGATACCTCACCTTTAACCAGTCATCAATAAAGCCTAACGCTGCATAAGAAAGAAAAACAAATAACACAATTGTCAAATTATGATTCGTTTCTATGCTTCCACGCAAGTAAAGCAAAAATAAAGTGATTAAAACGGGAACAATAAAAATAATTCCCCCCATTGTTGGTGTTCCTTCTTTTTTTAAGTGTCTTTCACCAATTAACTCACTTACGTGTTGACCAAAATGCAACTTTTTTAAAAAAGGGATAAAAATCAAACCACAGATAATAGCAAATATAAACCCTAGCATCATAGCTAATGCTGTTTTCGCTAAAATTAACATAATCCCACCTACCTATTTTTATTATACAATACTTTTCTTAAAATCCGCTTATTTTTCGTGTTTTTGACAATCTTTAGACATTTACCCTAGTAAAAGTTTGACTACACCGCCTTCTTTAACATAACTATTTGGTTCCGGGGTTTGATACATAACGGTATTCCCTTCCCCGGAATATTCAATTGAAAAACCTTTTAGGGCGTCTTTTGCTTCTTCAACACTTTTTCCAGTCATATCTGGTATTTGATGATATTTAGTATCCATCCAGTTATATTCTTTAGCTAGCCCTTCCGTACTACTTTCGATACCCAATACCGGAATTGCGGCTTCTAAAATAGCTCTAGCAATTGGAGCGGCAACTGTGCCACCATATTGAACAACACCAATTGGGTGATCAATTGCTACATAAACAACGATTTCAGGATCATCAGCCGGCATAAAACCAATAAAAGACAAAATATAGTTTCCATCCATATAATGACCATCTTGAACTTTTTGCGCTGTTCCTGTTTTACCACCAACACGATAGTTTTCAATATAGGCATTTCTTCCAGAACCATTTGCCACAACACTTTCTAAGGCAAAGCGAACTAATTTTGAACTTTCTTCGCTAATGACTTGAGATGAGTAGTTAATTTCTTTTTGATAAATTACAGTATTTGTTTCTGGTTCTAAGATTTCTTTTACTAAAAATGGTTCATATAGATAGCCTCCGTTTACCGCGGCGGATACTGCTCTTACTTGTTGAATTGGGGTGACACTGATACCTTGACCAAAACTTGTTGTGGCCAGTTCTACTGGCCCCATTTGTTCTAAGGAAAATAAAATTCCTGTTGATTCACCGTTTAAATCTATTCCTGTTTTTTCACCAAAGCCAAAATTAATAATATAATTCATCAATGTTGTTTTACCGAGTTTTTGACCGAGCGTTACAAAACCTGGGTTACAACTGTTTTCAACAACATTCAAATATGTTTGGGCACCGTGACCACCGCTTTTCCAACAATGGATAGTAGCTCCTTCCACATGAATGCTTCCAGAATCATAATATGTATCTTCAAATAGATTTACTGTTCCTTCTTCGATACTACTAGCTAAAGTAACGATTTTAAAAGTTGAACCAGGTTCATAGGTCATCCAGATTGGTAAATTCCGATTAATTGTTTCCGTATCATACTCTTTATAATTATTTGGATCAAAATTTGGCCTACTTGCCATAGCTAAAATTTCGCCAGTTTTGGGATTCATCGCCATGATAAGAGCGTGTTCGGGAGTGTATTTTGCCATAACGTTATCCAATTCTCGTTCAGCAGCAAGTTGTAAATCTAAATCAATCGTAAGTTGCAAATTCATGCCATTTTGTGGTTCTTCATATACTTCGGATAACTCTAAACGGTTGCCCTTGCCATCAGAAAAGTACATTATTGCTCCATCAACACCAGTTAGATATTCATCATAGGTAAGTTCTAAGCCTGAAAGTCCTTGATTATCAATACCAACATAGCCTAAGACATGAGATAGTGTGTTACCGTAAGGATAATATCTTTTGCTTTCCTTTACCAAGTATACACCATCGTATTTTAATTCTTCTATTTGACTTGCAATATCATAAGATAGCTGTCTTCCTTCAGGGTGAACTCTTTCAATGCTTGTTTTTTTAGAAACATGGCCAAGCATGTCTTCGTAATCAGTACCTAATATTTCACTTAAGCTTCTCGCTACTTCTTCTTTGTTTTCAATTTGATTAGGAATTAATACTAAAGACGTTGTTGTTAAATTCGTTGCTAAAACATTTCCATTGCGATCATATATTTCCCCACGATCAGCCCCGATAGGAAGCTTTCTACTCCATAAAGATTCAGCAAGAGTACTTAACTTATCATATTCTATCACTTGAATGTAAAAAACTCGGATAACAATTATAATCGAAATACATAAAATCAATAAAAAGAAAAAGCGTATTCGTGTATGAATATCCGAAAAAAACATAGAATCACCTACTTAAATTCTATGTTTTTTCTTCATAAATATGTGTTTTTAACATATTTAAAACTTCTTTGTGTAAATTTTATTTCTTTCGAATTTATTCTATTATCCCTGTAAACTTGCAGCCATTTGCTGTAACTTTTGCATTTCGATATTCGTGGCTTTAGCTATAATGCTTAAATCTACCCCTTCTTTAATAAAATTCATCGCTGTTTCATTAATACCTTCACTACGACCGATATCTATGCCCTCATCACGTCCAATATCTATGCCTTCGCTTCTTCCATCTTTCATACCTAACTCATAAGGATCATAATATAGTAAAGCATCAAAGTTTTCTAGTATTCTTTCTGCTTCTTTTTTCACGTCCATTAGTAATTCATCTCCTTCATATATTTTCTTTATTTTTTCTTCATCTTCTTCGACTAGCAAATACAGGTATTTGGCTAATT
>CALVMI010000015.1 GCA_944345045.1 uncultured Bacilli bacterium
ATTAAATAATTACAATGGAGTGGGAACTGGAACAATAACAACGTATAATGGAGGCTACATAAGGGCAGTGGAAAGTGATCCTGATTTAACTTGTTCAAATACAAGTGATTTATATACCGTATCCTCATCAAACCAAGGAAACAAAGCATTAACCTATCCAGTGGGTTTAATTACAGTAGATGAGGTACTACTTTCTGGAACCGGTGGCGGAGTATTTGATGGTGGTCAAAATCATCAACCAGGAAATATCAATGGTTATTTAACAACGGGAAATCATTTTTGGACGATGACACCTGCCGGAGGCTATAACCCGATCGGTGTTACTTACTGGTATTCTACTGTATTCCTTGTTTACACTTCTGGTGAATTAGATGACCGTAACTCATCTAATTCCGACGGTCTGCGCCCAGTTATAAATATTCGAAGCGATGTCACAATAAGCGGAAGTGGAACAAAGGATGATCCTTATACAGTATCTTAATTTTTTTCAAAGAAAAAAGTCTCGAATTGAGACTTTTTATGTTAAGTATTTTCGCAAGTTGTAGCAACGGTTACTGTACCATTAACTCGTATTTGTTCACCTTGATAAGAAACGGTATATGTTACAGTTTTTGTTCCAGCAGTAGTAGTATCTACTGTACTAGCTGTGATAGTTGCTTCACTAGTTACATCTTTACCTTCATAAGTAACAGTTACAGCATTTTTAGCATTAACTGTTCCATTTATCGGAACACAAATCGTTTTAGCTGTTGCTTTTAAATTGTTTGTTGAAGTACTTTCAATTGTTGCTTCAATTTCGATTCCATCAGAAGCGTTTGTTTTAAAAATACTGTAAGCACTTTTTACAACAAATGTATAATCGCCACTTGATGGAGCAGTGTAAGTATAACTTGTGTTTTGCGTCCATCCTAAACTAGTTAAATTACCATTTTCATCTTTTAAGTAAACTTGATAACCAAAAGTTCCTAAAGAAGAAGTGTTATAACTTTCATAAATACGCATATATTCATTTTCAAATAATGAATAACTGTGATCATAAGTTGTTTTAAAATAACTAAAGTAATCAGCAAGTTCATTTCTAACATTTGTAGTATTTAAAGCATCTGGTGAAGGGGCGGCATCCCAAGATAGAGTAATTTGATTTCCTACAACAGCACTATCACCATTTGTTGCATCATCTAGTTTAGCAAATCTTGTTGAAGTTTCACTAGGTTCAGCACCTTCTTTAAAATAAGCTTGATATTTCATGTTATCAGGAGTGTATTCACTAGCTCGTTTTGTCGGTAAAGTATTTCTTTCGACTGTCACACTTACAACTGTATCAGGTTTAGTAAATTTTTCATTTTTCGTTAAAATATTATTAGCTAAATAAGCACTTATTTTAGCCCTCATAGAAGTACCTGTATTACTAGTTAAGTAATGTCCTGGGCCTAAATCTTTTTGATCATATCCATACCACATGGAAATAGAGTATTCAGTATTATAAGTATTAACCCAATGATCTGGTGTCGTATAAATACTTACGCCTTTTTCATTAGCGGTAGCCGAATCAATATTTGTTGTACCAGACTTAGAAGCAATAGTACCACGTAGATTCCAACTAATATTACCGCCGACACCTTCACTAGTTGCTTGAAGAAGTACGTCTGTAATCATCCATGCTGTTTCTTCGCTCATTGCACGTGTCATTTCATATTTATATTCAATCGTTTCTTCTGTTTGTGTATTTACAATTTTAGTATAAGAATATGGTTCGATATAATAGCCACCTCTTGCAAAAGCTGCATACGCCGCAGAACTTTCGAGTGGAGTAAGACCATAAGTAAAACCACCGATACTAGAAGATTCATAAACATCTTCACCGTAATTATCTTCGTCAATACCTAAATTATTTAAGAAAGTTCTAATATCATCTTTATCAACTTGATGATAAGCTTCAACTGCTGTAACATTTCGGGAAGAAGAAAGGGCATCTTTCAAAGTCATAACTCCTTTATAACTATTATCCCAGTTATTAATAATCGTTCCATCGTTATAAGTGTATCTAAAGTCCATGAACATTTGACCAGAAGAAGCGTTATTATATTCAATTAAAGGTCCGTAATCGACGATTGGTTTAGCCGTAGAACCAGGCTGTCTTCTAAAGCCAGAACCACTGGCACGGTTATCGCCTTTAGCAACATAATTTCTTCCAGGTCCTAAGGCACTTATTGAACCGTCAACAACAGAAGTAACAGCTGTTCCTACTTGAATAAGCTCATCACGCCATTCTCCAGCAGCTCCATTTTGCATTGCATTAATTATATCTTGAATCGATTTATCAAAAGTTGTATATACCTTGTAACCGCCTTCAGCTAAGTTAATATTTTCTTTATCTTTGATTTCATCTACAACATAATCTACAAGAACTTGATTTTCATTAGATGTCTCTTGTTGAGGAACAACAAGTGATTCAACTGAAATACTTTGTGCATCTAACATTTCCTGTTCTGTAATATATCCGTGACGATACATCAAACTAAGAACCGTATTTTTTCGATCATTAGAAGCTTTTGGATGAAGATAAGGATGGTAAGCAATCGGGTTATTTACCATACCTACTAATACAGCACATTCAGGTAAAGATAAATCCGATACACTTTTATTAAAGTAATATTGACTAGCTTGTTCTACACCAAAAATACCTTCTGTATTTGTGTCGCCACCAGCAAACCACCAAGAATTCAAATACATTTCAATAATTTGTTCTTTAGTATAATTTTTTTCTATTTTAAAGACAGCCATATAAATATCTTGGAACTTTCTAATAATTCCTTCGATTCCTGTAGCTTCATCGGAAGTAAAATAGTTTTTAGAAAGCTGCATAGATAAAGTAGAGGCACCACCAGCATCCGATTGACCTAAAAGTTGGCCAAAACTTGCTTTTAAAAAACGCGCAGCATCCACACCATTATGTTGAAAAAATCTCGAGTCTTCAGTAGCAATTAAAGCATCTACTAAAACTTGTGGAAAATCTTCATAATTTTTTAAAACACGATCTTCTTGTCCTAGTCTTGCTAAAAGAGTCCCGTCTTTAAAATAAATTTCAGTAGATTCCATGTTGTACAAAGATTCAGTAGTAAACTCTGGTGAAGTAAAGACAATATAAAGACCAAAAGCAATAACAACCGAAGCAATAGCTATACCAACGGTAATAAGAACCATGCATACTCTTGGCCAAACTTTGCCACTTTTTTTTCTCTTTTCTTTTTTAGGCTTTTTCTTTTTCTCATCTTTTTTTGTTTTTTTAACACTTTCTTTTATTTTATCCATACTTTTTAATTTTAACTTCTTCTTTGCCATCTTTTAATTCCTTTCTAAATAAAATTCATCAATAATTTTTAAATAATCTAATGGCGGCTGATATTTCTCGGCAATCAAATGGCCATGTTCTTGTATAAAGTTAAAAGGAATACTTTTTCTTGTATTCGTCTCTATAAAATGAATAATTTCTTCTCCTTTAAGTAAATAATTGCCATTATTTATTTTTATAATTACAAAACAAATGCCACCATGTTCTAATACCTTTTTCATATACTTTAATTGATGTTCATGAAAGTTTGATAAAGGAAAAGAAGTTTTACTTTGTGTTTCTTTGGCTTCAAATTCAATATATTTTCCTTTATAAATTCCATTATAATCCAAAGTAGAAGGTGCTTTAAAATATCCATTTTTAATAATCCTACCATGTTCTGTATAAACAGCTTCACTAATACCAATAGGAGTAGGCTTTTTATAAATTAAAGCAATATCTTTCTCGACATAGTATTCATTTGATTCATTAATTAGGCTTTCTAGTGCCATACCACGGTTACTGTAATTGGTTTGTTTAGGACTTTTTTTCTTGATGTTATTTGGGTATAACATAAATAGATCACCTAATACATTATACTATAAAATCCAAAATTTTTAAAGATTCAAGTAAGGTAGGCATTTTATTTGACAACTTTTGTCGAATGACTAGGGCTTTTTTAGATTTTTTTGTACAATTTTTCTTGTGGAGGAAAAATATGATATCATTTGATTTAGCTTTTAATAAGATGTTAGAAAATATTTCCAAAATTGATTGGATAATTTTAGAAAAAGCCTTAGATGATGCAGCTAAAAACGCCAAGGAACCAAACTCAAAAAATTAAAGGAAATTCTTGGCAAAAGCTTATTCTTTAATTGACAAAATTTAAAACAATTGTTAATATGATTTAAGAAGGTGGTAAATGTGTTAAGTGAAAAAATCGTATTAAGCCCTGAAGAAATATACGAAAAAGAGTTTAAAGTTGATGCTCGTGGTTACCGACCTCAAGAAGTGGATAATTTTTTGGATTTGATCATTAAAGATTATTCGGAATTTATTAAGTTAGTTCGTGGTTACGAACGTGAATTACAAAACTTAAATGATGAGAATAATAAATTAAAACAACAAATTAGAAAACTTCAAACTGAGATTGAAGCGCGCGAAAGCAGTAACTCATCTTCGCAAGTAAGCAACATAGACTTACTAAGAAGAATCAGTCAATTAGAAAAAATTGTATATAGTAAAATGAGTAATAACTAAGGCAAATGCGGCATACTTGTTATGTTGAGGAAAGTCCTTGCTCGCACAGCCTGAGATGGTTGTAGTGTTTGTGCTTAGGGAAAAAATAACCTAAGGTAGCGTAAGCTAACGGCTCCGAAAAGACCTGTCAAATGGTTTTGGTAGGTATAAAAGTGCCAAAGTGACGAAGAAAAGGGAAACCTTGGAAGTGGAACGTGGTAAACCCCGCAAGCGAGAAACCCAAATTTTGGTAGGGGAGCTGCTGCTAGGAATAAAAACGATGCAGCGGACCAGCAGTGGTAGATAAATATTTGCCCCGTATGTATACGGACAGAACAAGGCTTATTAGTTATTATTTTATTTTTAAAGGAGTGAGTATCTTGTTTGAAATAGGAAATGATTTAAAAGAAGCAAGAGAAAAATCGGGTGTTTCTTTAGAAGAAGCCTCCCAAGATATTCAAATAAAAAGTGTTATTTTGGAAAATATTGAAGAGGGAAATATTGGAGCTTTTAAAGATATATTTGAATTAAAAGAGTTTTTGTATTCTTATGCTAAATATTTAGGATTAAATGCTGAGAAAATTTTAGATGAATTCAATGAGTATATGTTTGAATACACATCAAAAATTCCCATAAAAGATATCGAAAAAAAAGTAATTGAACAAAATAAGGAAAAAGTAGAAACCATTGCTTCTCCTTATACGAAACCAATGAAAAAATACTCTAAAAAATATTATATTACGATGTGCATAATTTTTATTATCATAGCTATCATAATTATTTGTTGGAGTATTCACCAAATAGCTATTACAAGGTATTTATAATAAAGGAGTAAAAATGAATTTAGCAAATAAACTAACAATCAGTCGAATTATTATGGCTGGTATTATATTATTAATTCTTCTAGTTCCATGGGAAGATTTCGGCTTGACCATACCTACCATTTATGTAATGGGAAAAGTCGTAGTAAATGTCAAATATATTATTGCCGGCTTTCTGTTTGTGATTGCTTGCCTTACAGATTATTTAGACGGTAGCATTGCTCGCAAGTCAAAACAAACAAGTGATTTTGGGGCAACATTAGATGCTATTGCCGATAAAGTTTTGGTCAATGGGGTTCTTATTATTTTAGCATATCAAGGATTTATTTCAATTGTTGTTCCTGTACTGATTGTTATAAGAGATATATGTGTAGATGCCCTAAGAACTTTATCTGCTAAACATAAAGTGATTATAAAAGCAAGTAAATGGGGAAAAGTAAAAACACTCTTTATGATGGTAGGAGTATCTTTATTGTTATTTTATAACTTACCATTTGAAATTTGGGGAATATATGTCGCCGATATTTTAGTTTATATAGCTACAATTTTATCCGTTATTTCTGGAATTTTGTACTTTATTAATGCCAAAGATAAAATAAAATTTGACTAAAAAAAGAACAAATTTCTAAATTTGGTAGCAAGAAAAGTAACAAATTTTGAAAATTTGCTAAGTTAAAATAAGAAATTGGCATAAAAAAATGTGTAAAACGTTTGTTCGCAAAATGAGTTGACAAACGTTTTTTTCTATTATAAAATGAAAGTACAAAGAAATTGGAGGAATTTTAATGAAAACAACCAAGGATATAAAGGACAAAGATAAAGCTTTAGAACAAGTCCTAGCAGATATTGAAAAACAATTTGGTAAAGGCGCGATTATGAAACTTGGCGCGCAAGAACATATGGAAATTGATGTAACTTCAAGTGGTTCGCTTGCCCTAGATGTTGCTTTAGGAGTAGGAGGATATCCTAAAGGAAGAATTATTGAAATTTATGGTCCAGAATCTTCAGGAAAAACAACATTTGCTTTACAAGCCATTGCTGAAGTACAAAAAGAAGGTGGCAGAGCAGCATTTATTGATGCTGAACATGCCTTAGATCCTGTATATGCAAAAAATTTAGGTGTGGATATTAATGAATTATTATTATCTCAACCAGATACGGGTGAACAAGCCCTAGAAATTTGTGAAGCTCTTGTTCGAAGTGAAGCTGTAAATATTATTGTTGTCGATTCAGTCGCGGCCTTGGTTCCAAAAGCAGAAATTGAAGGCGACATGGGCGATTCTCATGTAGGACTCCAAGCAAGATTGATGAGTCAAGCATTAAGAAAATTATCTGGAACAATCAATAAAACAAAAACTACAGCTATTTTCATTAATCAATTAAGAGAAAAAGTCGGTGTAATGTTTGGTAATCCTGAAACAACTCCTGGTGGTAGAGCCTTAAAGTTTTATGCAACAATTCGTCTAGATGTTCGAAGAGGTGAGCAGATTAAAGTTGGCGACCAAATTTTAGGTAATAAAACAAATATCAAAGTAGTAAAAAACAAAGTAGCACCACCATTTAAAACCGCGAGTGTTGATATTATGTATGGCACAGGTGTTTCAAGAGAAGGAGAAATTATTGATATTGCATCTGATTTAAATGTTTTAGATAAATCTGGTGCTTGGTATGCTTATAATGGCGAAAAAATTGGTCAAGGCAAAGAAAACGTAAAATTGTATTTACAACAAAATAAAGAATTAGCTCAAGAATTAGAAGATAAAATTCGTGAGCATTATGGCTTTAAAAAAGCAGAAAAAACAAACGAAGAATAGTAAAAATATATAATAGAAGGAAAAATAACAAAAAGGTGTTAATTCTAGCTACTATGTATACTTGAATAACTGTGACACAACATATTATATTCAAAAAGTTTGGCTTACTAACACTGCATAGCAAAAAGAGAAATTGAGAACTCATTTATTTCTCTTTTTTTATGTTACATAAACAGGCTCTTGTAAATTTTTAGAAACTCCTTTATAATTGAAATATAGATATTTTAATACATTTATATTAATTTTCTATAAATAAAATAAGTGAGGAGAAAGTGTATGGAACAAATTGTGCCATCCATACTTGCTTTACTTCTTGGTATTGCGGCTGGTGTAGGCTTAACAATTCTACTAGCATATATTAAAGGAAACGGCCTCGCTAAAAAAGCTAATAAAATGATTGAAGAAGCTAAAAAAGAAGCGGAAAAACAAAAACGTGATCGAATTTTAGAATTAAAAGAAGAAGGATATAAATTAAAACAAGAAGCAGAAAAAGAAGTACGTGAGAAAAAAGAAGAGTTAAAAGCAACTGAAGATCGTTTACTTCAAAGAGAAAGTAATTTGGATAAACGTGACGAGATGCTTCAAAAAAGAGAGTTTAGTTTAGAAGAAAAAGAAAATCATTTATTAGTAGCGCAAAAAGAGTTGCAATCCAAAAGTGAAAAGATGGATGAAATGTTAAAAGATGAGATGAATCGTTTAGAAAAAATTGCTCATTTTTCTAAAGAAAAAGCTCATGATTTAATTATGCAAAGAACAGAAGAGGAAATGGCTCAAGAGATTGCTGAGTTTAGAAAAGAAAAAGAACATGAAGCTAAATTAACAGCTTCTGAACACGCTAAAAATCTTATTGTGGAGTCTATGCAACGTTATTCTGAAGATGTTGCAACTGAGCAAACGGTAAGTACAATAGATTTACCAAACGATGATATGAAAGGACGCTTAATTGGAAGAGAAGGAAGAAATATCAGAACTATTGAAGCTGTTACCGGTGTCGATTTAATTATCGATGATACGCCAGAAACAATTGTTATATCTTCTTTTGATCCATTAAGAAGAGAGATTGCTAAAATTACTATTGAAACATTAATTAAAGATGGTCGTATTCATCCTTCAAGAATTGAAGAAATCTACGATAAAGTATGTAAAGACATGAATAATAAAATTACTGATTTAGGTAATGAAGCTTGTTCAAGTCTTGGGCTTACAAAAATGGATCCTGAATTAGTAAATTTAGTTGGAAAACTTCATTTTAGAACAAGTTATGGTCAAAATGTCTTAAAACATTCTAAAGAAGTTGGTGAATTGTGTGGCTTAATGGCCGCGGAGCTTAATGAAAACGTCATGCTTGCTAAACGAGCTGGTTTACTTCACGATATTGGAAAATCCATTGATTATGAAATGGAAGGTAGTCACGTCGAAATAGGTGTAGATATTGCCAAAAAATATCATGAAGATGAAACGGTTATCAATGCTATCGCATCTCATCATGGTGATGCCGAAGCGACAAGTATTATTTCTGTTTTAGTACAAGTTGCAGATACATTATCAGCAGCCCGTCCAGGTGCTCGTAATGATTCACTTGATAATTACATGAAAAGATTAGAACAATTAGAAGAAATTGGTAATTCTTTTGAAGGCGTTGAAAAAACCTATGCGATGCAGGCAGGTAGAGAAGTAAGAGTTATGGTAAAACCTGAAGAAATAGATGATACCAAAGCTTATAAAATTGCTCGCGAAATGAAAGAGAAAATTGAAGCAGAAATGCAGTATCCAGGTACCATAAAAATTGTTGTAATTCGTGAGTCACGTGCTCAAGAAGAGGCTAAGTAAAGGAGGGTTAATATGTGGCATGATATTTTATTAGTCGTAATAGGTCTTATAATTGGCTTAGTAATTGGATTTTTTGTCTCTCGGTATGTAATGAAAAGATACATGAAGAAAAATCCTCCAATCAATGAAAAAATGATTGAAGCAATGATGAGTAGCATGGGAAGAAAACCAAGCCAAAAACAAGTAAGACAAGTAATGAATCAAATGAATAGATATATGTAAAAGAAGAGCAAAAGCTCTTTTTTTGACACTTTTTGACATTTTTGAAAGTAAACTTTTTCTGAAAACATGTCAAAAAGCTTTTAAAATATGCAAAAAAACTGTCAAGATATAAATAACTTTTTTTGAATATATTTTAATGAGTAGGTAAAAAAATATTGACTTTACCATATCGTCTATGGTATCCTATTTTTAGATTAAAAAAGAATAAAAGGTGATTAGTGAAATGGATTTTTTAGAGAGTTTATATAGCATCGAAAACTTTGGAATTTATTTATTTGTAATAATTGGAATTTTGGTAATTTTATTTTTGATTGTCTTATTTTTTGGGAAAAAAGATCAAAAAAAGCGCAAGGAACTTGAAGAAAAATTAGAACAAACAAAAGTAAGTTCTACAGATGCTTTTAAAGAAGTAAGTGAACCTACAAATGTTGAAGTTCCTGTAACGCCTACTGAACCAGTAAACATGGAAGTAAAACCTGTTGAACCTGTTTCAGAGGAAACTCCTATTACAACAAATGCTGTTTTAAACAGTGATATATCTGAACCTGAAGTACCAAAAATTAATGACATGCCAACCGAAGAACCTAAAAAGGAATTTGATTTTGATGCTCTAGCAGATGCAATTAGTAAAGAGCTTGCTGATTTAGAAAAAGCGTCTTCAAATGAAGAACAGCCAAAAGAAGAACCAATAGAATTACCAAAAGTAGATGTTGAACCTGTACATTTAAGTGCCGTTGAACCAGAAGATATTCCTGTTTCAACTCCAAAAGAAGAAGTAAAATCAAAGCCAGTAATGCCTTCCGTTTTCAGTTCAGTTTATGTAAATCGTGAAAAAGAAGAACCAAAAGTTACACCAGCAGTTAAACCTGAAATAGATCTTCCAAAGAAAATGGATTTACCAAAAAAAGCTGATGAAAAAGTAGAAGAAATAAAACCAGTTTTGGAAGAAACAAAAGATGATGATATTATCTTTCGATAGAAAAGAGTAAAGAAGTGTCTATTGACACTCTTTTTTTTATATTTTTTCATCTTTATGCTATAATACTAATAACGGAGGGTTTATTATGAAACTTTTTAAACAAAAAGACAAACTGGACATTGAACAAATAAATGAAGTAGTAGGTTTATCCAAAAAAATCTTACATATGCTATACATTGCTATGGTAATTGTAACGATTTTGATTCTGACTATCATTGTTAGAGAATGGGGAATATTAACATTTATTTTAAATATTTTAGGAGTTTTAGCGCCTTTCTTTATTGGTTTTATCTTAGCTTGGCTCATGAATCCTTTAGTGACCAAAATGGAAAAGAAAAAAATTCCTAGAGTCGTCGGAACGATCATCGTTTATGCAGTTCTTTTGCTTATTTTAATTGTGTTTATTCGTTTCTTAATTCCAGTTATTTATGAACAATTACAAGTATTTATTTCCAATTTGCCTGCAATTTTTAGAGAATTAGAAGCTTTCTTAGATGGTATTTTTGCAAAATTTGGAAGTATTCAGGGATTTGATCTGGAAGGAATAAGAAATTCCATCTTTACAACAATTACGAATTATTTAAATGGATTTATGACTTCAGCACCTACTGTAATTATGAATCTTGCTGGTGGCATATTCTCATCTATGGTAACAATTTGCTTTGGGTTCGTAATTGGTATTTATATGTTAATTGACTTTGATTCTATAAACGGTCATTTACTCCAACTTTTACCAAAGAAAAATCGTTTTGAAGCTTCATTATTAATTACAAATATTAGTACCGAAGTAAGAAAAAGTGTCAATGGTACTTTAATAATTGCTACAATGGTTTTTGTTTGTGATAGCATTGGCTTTTGGATTGCCGGCTTACAAGCTCCTATTCTTTTCGGTCTTTTATGTGGTATTACGGATTTAATTCCTTATATTGGACCATATATCGGAGGTGCAGTTGCCGTGATTGTTGGTTTTGCTCAAAGCCCATTAACTGGTTTCTTAACTTTAATCGTCGCGATTATTGTTCAATTAATTGAAAATAATGTTTTACAGCCAGTTGTTATGAGTAAAACAATGAAACTCCATCCAGTAACGATTATAGTTGGTTTATTAATTTTTGAACATTTCTTTGGAATTATCGGCATGATTTTAGCTACACCATGTATAGCCCTAGGTAGAGTTGTATGGCATTTCTTCAAAGAAAAATACAATTTATTTCATGACAATGACACGACTGAAATTAAATTAAAAGAAGAATAAGTTGTCAAAAAGCAAATTTTTTGATAAGATACAATTGTTTATTGTTGATGTAAGAAGGACATTTCTAGTATTTTTAAAGAGAGTAGATGTTGGTGGAAATTCTATAAAAGAAAAAAATGTTTTGCTGTCTTATGGAAATAAAATCGGGGATACTCGTTAAAAAGAAAAGTGAAAAATAAGGATGGTACCGTCTCAATAGACTCCTTTGGTCCCATCCTTTTTTTATTGGAAGGAAAGATTATATGAAAGTGTATTTAATCGCCGGCAAAGCTCGAAGTGGAAAAACTAAAGCTGCTGAACTATTAAAAAAAATTTTAGAAAAAGAAAACAAAAAAGTTGTTATTACAGAATATAGTAAGTATGTAAAGCTGTTTGCTAAAGAACTACTTGGTTGGGATATGATAAGCGAACCTAAACCTCGTAAATTTTTACAAGATATGGGAACGTTTGTAAGAGAATTAGAAAGTGATATTTATTTTACTAAACGAATGAAAGAAGACTTGGAAATCTATAAACATTTTGTTGATGATGTAATTATTTCTGATGTTAGAATGCCTAAAGAATTAGAAGAACTTTCAGATTTTAAACCATTAAAAATTAAAGTAGAAAATACTCTTTCTAGTTATGATTTGACCAAGGAAGAAGCCTCTCATGAAACAGAACATGCGTTAGATAATTATTTGAATTTTGATTATGTAATTAAAAATAAAACTGAAGAAGAAATGAAAGAAATTTTAGAAAACATAGTGAAGGAAGTGGAAGTATGAATTTAAAAGATTTATTTATTAATTTTTTTGTAAGTAAAGGTCATAAGCAAATACCAAGTGCCCCTCTAGTGCCAGAAAATGATCCATCAGTATTATTTAATACAGCAGGTATGCAACCTTTAATTCCTTATTTAATGGGTGAGCCTCATCCTTATGGCAAAAGACTTTGTGATTATCAAAAGTGTGTTCGTTTAACTGATTTAGATTCCATTGGTGACAAAACACATCATACTTTTTTTGAAATGCTTGGTAACTGGAGTTTAGGTGACTACTTTAAAAAAGAAAGCATCAGTTATAGCTTTGAATTTTTGACAAGTGTTTTAAAAATTCCAGTTGAAAGACTTGCTATTACCGTATATAAAGGTGATGAAAAAATACCAAGAGATGATGTTTCAGCCGAAGCTTGGAGGAGTCTTGGAATACCAGAAAAAAGAATTGCTTATTTAGGAAAAGAAGATAACTTTTGGATTCCTGGTGATTCTGGACCATGTGGTGGCGACACCGAAATATTTTATTGGCGAAGTACTGATCCAATTCCAGAAGCTTTTGATCCAGAAGATGATCGTTGGGTAGAAATTTGGAACAATGTTTTCATGGAGTATCATCAAGATTCTGATGGCAATGTTACAGAATTAAGTCAGAAAAACGTCGATACAGGAATGGGTTTAGAAAGAGTTGTCGCTGTATTAGAAGGAGTAGAGGATAACTATTTAACAACGATTTGGAAACCAATTAAAGAAAAACTAGAATCTATCAGTGGCAAAACCTATGAAGGAAACGAAACTTCTTTTAGAATCATTATGGATCATGTAAGAACAAGTGTTTTTATCGCTGCTGATCCAGCTCATATTAGACCTAGTAATACGGATCAAGGATATATTTTAAGAAGATTAATTAGAAGAGCTATTCGTCATGCTAGAAATTTAGAAATGGATATTCATTCTAACTTTTTAGAAGAATTAGCTAATGTCGTTATTGATGAGTATAAAGTGTATTATCATGAACTAACTGAAAATAAAGATTTCGTTTTAGAAGTTTTAAAACAAGAACAAATTAAATTTGCTAGAACTCTGGAAAAAGGTTTAAAAATCTTTGAAAAAGTTGCTCAAAAATCAGATTTTATTGATGGGGAAACAGCTTTTCATCTATATGATACATTTGGCTTTCCAATTGAACTTACAAAAGAAGAAGCATCTTCACGTCATATGAAAGTAGACGAAGAAGGTTTTGAAAGAAAATTTTTAGAACATCAAGAAAAATCAAGAACCGCTTCTAAAGGAAAATTTAAAGGAGGTCTTTCAGGTAATAGCGAAATAGAAACTAAGTATCATACAGCAACGCACCTTCTTAATGCCGCCTTAAAAGAAGTAATCGGTCCATCTGTTCATCAATTAGGTAGCAATATCACGGAAGAACGTCTTCGCTTTGATTTTCCATGTGATCACAAATTAACAGAGGAAGAAAAAGAAAAAGTCGAAAATTTAGTGAATAAATGGATCGAAGAAGCTTTACCAGTTACGAAAGAAATTATGAAAAAAGAAGATGCCATAAAAAGTGGAGCAGAATGTATGTTTATTGAAAAATATCCAGATGAAGTAACTGTATATTCTATTGGAAATATTTCCAAAGAATTATGTGGTGGACCTCATGTATCAAATATCAAAGAATTAGGACATTTTAAAATAAAAAAAGAAGAATCTTCAAGTGCTGGTGTAAGAAGAATAAAAGGAGTCTTAGAATAAAAAGGCTTCTTTTTTTGTCATATTTTAAAACTCACATTTAACAAAAGCGGGATTAAAACGCCAAAAATGCTTGCAAAAGAGTGATTAAATGCGATATATTTCTTGCAAAAGTGTGATTAAATGCGATACATTTCTTGCAAAAGTGTGATGCTTTTCCTTTAAAAGCATTAATTTAGATAGTAAAAGTATTTTAGAAGGAAATAAACTTTTAAAAAAATTTAAAGGTTCATTCACTGAAAATCATGTTGCTAATGTATTAAATTATTTATTAGATGAATCACCTAATTACTATACTTTTGATAGAAATGAAATCGATTTCGCTATACAAAGAAATAATAAAATAATGCCTATAGAAGTAAAATCAGATAAAAGCACCAATCATAATAGTTTAACAAAATATAATGCCAAAAACGATAATGAAATATCATTCAGATTCTCATTAAATAATTTAATAAAAAGGAAGAAAGTAGTATGTATGAAAAAGAATATAAATAAATCATTATTATTAAATATAAACTTTTAAAAATCTAAAAAATCGTCTATAATAAAGATAGAAAAAATAGGTGAGATGATATGAACGAAAACTTAAGTTTTAAAAACATCTTTAAAAGAGAAACAAAATTAGCTAGTTATATTATCATTTGTTTAACGATAGTTGTTTTAAGTCTATCTTATGCCATGTTTTTTAGAGTAAATGGTAACAGTGAAAATCAAGTAGTAGAAGCAGGAGATTTAGTCTTCACCTATGAAAATTCTTCGCAAACTATTACCAATACAAATTCTAATGAATGTTTTATGCCTATGAGTGGGGAAGAAACATCTCTTTACTTAGGAACATGTGATTATAAATTAAGTGTTCAAAACACAGGAAGTTTAAAAGGAGCTTATACATTAAGACTTATAGCTAACGAAGATAATACCATTGATGCAAGCTATTTGAAAGTTGTGTTAAGAAAACAAGTAGGAGAGACATTAGAAATTGTTGAAGGATATGAAAATGGAAAATTAGTAAGTGAACTAACAGAAGGTATTTTAATACAAGATGAAGAAATGGAAACAGGAAGTACCGTAGTATATAGTATCTTCTTATATTTAGATGAGAGTACCTTAAGCGGATTAGAAGAAAGTCAAATTACTTCTATCATAAATGGAACCATATCTTATCAAATAGAAGGAACAGGATTAGTCCATGAAGGACAAGATGTCGATAGTGCCACATTAGCAGAAGCTATGAAACAATGTGCTGAGGAAGGAAAAAGTGGAGCCACATGTTTATTAGAAAATGCAAATTTAACTACTGAATTAATTTATGATAACACAGTAGATAACAATTTAAGATACATCGGAGCCAATCCAAACAATTATGTCTCCTTCAATAATGAATTATGGCGAATCATAGGGGTATTTAACAATATAGAAGATGGCATAGGAAATAAAGAAACCAGACTTAAAATCATTAGAAATGAACCATATAGCGAAAGTATAGCATGGGATACAGATAACGTAAACGACTGGAGTACAGCAAGTTTACAAGAAGAATTAAATGGAAGTTATTTAGAAAGTATTATAAGTCCTTCAAAAGAAATGATCGAAGATGCTGTGTGGAAATTAGGAGGATTATCTAGTTCTAGTAGTGATGCAAGTTATTATGTGAATGCCATCGCAAGTACATGGTATACCTATGAAAGAGGAAAA
>CALVMI010000016.1 GCA_944345045.1 uncultured Bacilli bacterium
TTTATAATTATCTTGAATTAGACGATATTAATAAATGGCCAAAAGAAAAAAAGATTTTGCTTTATAAATTATTAGATATCACTGATGATTCAGAAAAAGCATTGAATAATATAACCGTAACTACGGATTATTTAATGAGTGTAGAAAATCGTTTAAACCAAGGAATGAAAAATGCTAATGAATTAGATAATTATTTGAATTTAAAAAATTTGAATAAAGAATCGCAAATTCTACTTACTAATATTGTTAATCTAATTAAAGAAAAATTAGAAGAACCAGAACATCAAGAAGAAAATTACTATACATTCTTATATTTATTTCATTTGTTACAGTCTTTAAATAATGTTCCTGAAATTAAATATATTTTTGGATATATGTCTAAGATAACTGGATTTACAAAACCAAATGAATTTAAATTTAATGAAGATAAACAGTTTATTTTTGAAGGAATTTTATATACAGCATTAAACTTATATAATAATGGGGGAGCGTCTCGTAGCAAATTAACGGAATCTCATCGTCGTTTTGTTGAAGAAATTGAAAAACGCAACGAAGAAAAATTAGGACGTACTCAACAATTAAATGCAATCAAAATTCAAGCTTTAAAAGAACTTGGATATACAGAAATTAATCCAAGTAATGCTGATGAATTTTTAGAAAAGATTGCTGAGATTGAATCACGCGGTTCAATTATAACAAATAAAGATAAAGCATAAATACCAATATTTCTTGGTATTTTTTTATCACTTCCCCTACTTTCCAATTTGATAAAAATAGGGGATAGAAGCAAAACTCATTTGCATTTAAATGAATAACTATCCATCTAAAATAATTTCGATGCAAATTAAAATAAGTGATATAAATATAATAATAAATAGATAATAGATTATATAGATAAATTGTTAAATAATAAATTTTAAGAAAATGATTTTATAATAAATTAATAAAATAAAAATATATATATGATATGTAATTAGAAATAAGTTTCGAGTGATCGAATGGTTATCTATATGATTATTCGATGCAAATTAGAGATCTTTTTTTGTTAAAAATAAATATTGCATAATGTACGTTATGTAAACTAGCAAAAAAATCTGATAAATATTGTTTTCTCTACTTATCAGATAAAATGCCTTTTATGGTTGTATAAGTCGTAATTCCAGCAAACACAAAACTTAAAATAAATATAATGCATTTAAATGTATTGCTTATTTCCATATTTGAAATATAACCCATTATAAAGCTAACAATTAGTGATAAAAAGGCAACAAAGATTGAAATAACGCTTATTTTGTAATTTATATCATGTCTGTTACTTTCTATATATAAGTTTTTTAGATAACGCATTCCTTTAATTTAATAAGATCTTTTTCTTCTTGTAATTCGTTTATTACTTCTTGTAACGCTTCTTGGTCATTAAATTCATTTATTTTAAATGCTTTATGAAAATCTTTATTGTATTGATTTATGATATAATCTAAAATTTGATAAAGACGATCATCGACCATTTAACTATCTACCCTCCTCTCTTTTGATAATTATTTTTAGTATAATAAGAGAAGATATTAAAGTCAAATAGTTTTAAAATATAAAATGATTTAGTAAAAGAAGAATAATACCAACGACGAATCCTAAAATTATGTATTTATTTTCATGATAATTTAAAGCTTTTGGTAGTAGTTCGTGAATGGATAATGTAATCATAAGACCAGCAACAAAAATTAAAATAAGTCCAATCATCGTGTCGGTTATAAAGTTTCTTAAAAATAGAAAAGCTAATATAGCACCCAAAGGCTCAGCTAAACCTGAAATAAAAGTCTTTTTTACGGCTTCTTTTTTGGAGCCTGTAGCATAATAAATAGGCACGGCGATACTTATTCCTTCTGGAATGTTATGAAGCATGATGGCAACGCTTATTTTAAGCCCTAATTGCATATCTTGATAGCTACTTAAAAACGTAACAATTCCTTCTGGTAAGTTGTGAAGCATTAAAGCAAGCATTGATAATACTCCTAACCGATAAAGATCTAAATCGCTACTACTACTTTTCTCTATTTTTTTGTTAATTAAATAAACGCTTAAAATGCCAATGGTAAAAACAAGTAAAGAAATGATAATACCTTTCGCTAATTTATATTCAGTTAGAATTGCATAGCTAGCTTCGGGTATAAGTTCGGTTATCGAAATTCCAATCATGATTATTAAAGATAAACTTAAACAAAAAGTAATAAATTTATTAATGTTTTCTCTTTTCCATTTTTTAAAAATAACTAATGAACCCAAAACGGTAGAAAGGCCTGCAATTGTTGAAATCAAAATTGGCATAAAAAAAGACATAGAATCACCTATTTCATTCTATGCTCATTTTTTTTAAAATACGCCTCAATTTCTTTTTGATGTTTACTCATATATTCATCAATATTCATTAAACCCGTGGCCACTTTGTCTTCATCAGAGAGCATGCCGTATAATTCATCGGCACTCATGTTTTCCATAACGGATTCTAAGCCCCCTTCATTATAATATCTTTCTAAATTTTGATTTTCTAAAGAACGGTATCTTATATAGTCCATTATCATTTCTTTTTTTAACACTTCTAATTCATTTTTAGTTAATGGAGGAACATAATCTAATGGATACACGTTTACTTGATCAAGAAAGATTTGAAAAGAATAAGTAAAACCAAAAATTTCACTTGGATATAAATATGTTTTGCGATTTTCTGTTTCTTCTTTTAAGGAAATAGCTGGCGGTTTTAAATAATTTAAATATTCTAAGCAAACACCGCGAAGATTTTTATAAGAACGAAGGGATTTGATGATTTTGTTGTATCTAAAAGTATCCGTAGTATACATATATTGTTTTAAGTTGTTTTTAATTTCTTTATCGACGATACTTTCTTCTCTAGTTATAAAAGCTTTTATTTGGGATTCACTACATACTCTTTGAATTAAATAACTTGCAAATTCTAGAAAATTCGTTGTTTCTTTTAGTTCAATTGTTTTCTTTTCTGCGACATTTTTAGATCTTTCTAAAGCAAGTTTTTCTAAATTCATTAAAATTTTTGTTTCCGTTTTATTTTCTAAATCATTACTTTTAAAAATACAGTCATAAAAACGGATACGATGTTTTTTATCTTTTTGATTATATGTTGTTCTAGCAATAAAAAAATCTAGTTCTTCCAATTGATGACTTTTTAAAGTTGGATTCATATCTTTTATTTCTTCAAAAAATTCTTCTTTAGTTTTATGAATCGTATAAAGATCAATATAAGTTAAATCTTTAAATTCAACTTCTGGGTATTCAATTAAAGAATGAATGGGAAAAGCTTCATTTTGAAAAGAAGCCATCACGTAATATTTGCGCATCAAAATCACCCTTAGCTATATTGTACCTGAAATACCAAACATTGGCAAATAGTTTTTTGTATGATACTTCGTCTCTTAGCCATAATACTAGTGGGAGGTAAAAATAGTTATGAAAAAGAATAATAACAAAAAACAAAATCGTTCTAGAAAAAATGAAAATAAACAAAATTCTAGAAAACAAGAACAAAATAATAAGAATTGTTAATGAGTAATAAAGGAATGATGGCGTTTTATCATTCCTTTTTACTTCTTGGATGACTACTATCGTATTCTTGTTTGACGTGTTCTTTAGAAACGTGAGTATATATTTGCGTTGTACTTATATTTTCGTGGCCTAAAAATTCTTGAATAACTCTTAAATCGGCCCCAGCGTCTAATAAATGTGTCGCGAAAGAATGCCTTAAAACGTGGGGACTTACATTTTTGGTAATGCCTACAGATTGACATAAATTTTTTAATAATTTAAATAGTCCTTGTCTAGTAATAGGTGTCCCCAGGTTATTTAAAAATAATTCATCATAATTTTTACCATTTTTGATAAGTAAAGGTCTATACTCTTCTAAATAAATTTTTAGATATTCTTTACTTGTTTCGTTAAAAGGAATAATACGTTCTTTGCTTCCTTTTCCTTCGACTCTTACTAAAGTGTTTTCTAAATCTATATTGGTAAAACGCAAGCTTAGAAGTTCACTTACTCGCATTCCTGTTGCATATAGAAGTTCTAACATCGCTTTAGTACGGTAATCGTATGGTGTTTTAAGAGGCATATTTAGAAGTTTATCTACTTCTTCGTATGTTAAATAGTTAGGAAGTTTTTGAGGAATTTTAGGTAAATGAATGGTTTCACAAGGATTTATATTGGTAAGATTATTACTGATGCAAAAAAGATAAAAATTGGTTAAAACCGTAAAATAATGCGCTTTGGTGGTAGCTTTTTTCCTTACTTCTTGTTTTAAAAAAGATTCAATATCTTCTTTGGTAGCCTTTAAAGGATCTTTGTTTTTTAAAAAATCTTGAAATTTAAAAAGATTTTCTTCATAAGAATTTATTGTATTTTTGCTTAGTTTTCGTTCATAAGCTAAAGAATCAATATATTTTTGCATGGTATTTTCTAGTTTTTTTTCTTTCATAATTCTCACTATTACAAGTATAAAAAGATTTTGAAAAATTGTCAAATATGGAGTTTGTTTGATATAATAACTTCAGGTGATAACATGGAAAATTTGGCTAATAAAATGCGACCTAAAAAACTAGAAGATGTTATTGGACAAGAACATTTAATTGGGGAAGGAAAAATTCTTTCCAATTTAGTAAAAAATCATCATTTATGTTCAATGATTTTATATGGCAAACCAGGAACAGGAAAAACTTCGATTGCTAATGCTTTGGTAAATGAAATTGAAATGCCTTATAAATTTTTAAATGCGACGATTAATAATAAACAAGATTTTGATATAGCGATTGAAGAAGCGAAAATGCATGGAGAAATGATCTTGATTATTGATGAGATTCACCGGATGAATAAAGATAAACAAGATTTGCTCTTGTCCCATATTGAATCGGGATTAATTCTTTTAATTGGTCTTACGACATCTAATCCTTATCATAAAATTAATCCGGCGATTCGAAGTCGGGTTCAAATTTTTGAAGTTCACGAACTTACTATCTCTCAAATAATTAAAGGATTAAAGAAAGCTTTAGAATATCTTCCGGATATTCAGGCAACGGATGAAGCGTTAGAGGCAATTGCTACTTTATCTAGTGGTGATGTTAGAAGTGCCTTAAATTTACTTGAGACCGCTTATTATGCTTCAAGTGACAAACGTATTTCTTTAGATCTTATTAAACGTATTCAATCTAAACCTGTTTTCTTTCATGATAAGAATGAAGATGGACATTATGATGTTTTATCGGCTTTTCAAAAATCGATTCGTGGCAGTGATGTAGATGCTTCCCTACACTATTTAGCAAGACTTATCGAAGCAGGAGATTTAGATAGTATTTATAGAAGAATGAGTGTGATTGCTTATGAAGATATCGGCCTTGCTAATCCAGCGATTGGTCCTAAAGTAATGGCCGCGATTCATGCAAGTGAGTTAGTTGGTCTTCCAGAAGCTAGAATTCCTTTAGGGACAATTGTTACAGAAATGGCCTTGTCTCCTAAATCCAATAGTGCACATCTTGCCTTAGATGAGGCTCTAAACGATATTCGAAAAGGATCTACTGGTTCTGTTCCAGACCATATAAAAACCAATTCACAAACCTATTTATATCCTCATAATTACAAAAATTCTTATGTAAAACAAGAATATTTACCAGTTAATTTAAAAGGAAAAAAATATTATCATCCAAAACAAAATAAATATGAAGATAGTTTAAATAAAATTTGGAAAGAAATGCGAGGTGAGTAAATGAAAATAACATGTATTGGAAGTGGCGTTTTTGGAATTGCGATCGCGAAATCCTTAGCGAGAAAACAAACCAATGAAGTTTTTCTTTGGACCCATGATGAAAATTTTAAGAGACATGCTGAACAAACAAACGAACTAGCTTTTGATTCCAAAAAATGTGTTAAAGATAAAAATATTTATGTTACGACTTCTTTAAGTGAAGCAATAAAAGATACGAAAGCCATTTTTTTATTAGTGAATAGTATTTATCTTAAAGAAATCATTTTAGAAATGAAAAAAGATTTTTCACCCAATATCCCTATTTTTAATTGTTCTAAGGGACTTTTAAGTGAAAAACCCTATTACTATAGCCGTTTTCTGAAAACAAGCTTAAATGCCAAAAAAACAGCCTTTTTAGCAGGACCTAATTTTGCTGAGGATTTGATAAAAGGAGCGATTACCACTATTACGGTCGCGACAAAAGAAAAGAAAACGTATTTGTTTTTAAAATCCCTTTTTACTAGACAAGTTAAATTTGAATGGATGAAGGAAGAAAAAGCTTTAGAACTTACAAGCGCTTTAAAAAACGTTTATGCTATTGGAGCGGGAATGGTTTATGCCAAAAGTCCTTATGAATCGACTGTTTTTTCTTATCTTACAGAGGCTTACAGGGAATATTTGCAAATTTTATATCAAGAACTTGATTATCCTAGCGAAAATATTTATGCCGGCACACTAGGCGATTTCTTTTTAACAGGTTCAAATATCTCTTCTAGAAATTTTACTTATGGTCGTATTTATCTTCAAACAAAAAAAGAAGCTAAACTCTTTTTAGAACAAAATACAGTTGAAGGTGTGACAAATTTAAAAGCTTTAGCCAAAATTTTAAAGAAAAAAGACAAATTTCCTTTATTTTATGAAATATGGAAAATTGTCTCTTAATCCTTTTTTAATAAATCATTAATTACAAAAGATGCAAGTAAACTACCGGCACTCATAGGAACTGAACAAATCGTTCCTAATTTTTTTTGTTTTATTGGTACTTCCCTACTCCATACAACTTTGGTTTTAAGATGGGAAGTATTTTTAAAATACGTACGAATTTTTTTAGCTAGTGGATCATTTATCGTTTTATCTAATGTGGTAATCGTTAGAAGTTCAGGGTGCGTTCTGTTTGCTGTTCCCATGCAAGAGATGATTTTTTTCTTATTTATTTGACAATTCTCTATTAAAGCGATTTTCACTGATACATCGTCACAAGCATCGATGATATAGTCATAAGGTTTTATAAAATCTTTTGTTATATCATCTTTACAAAGTTTTTTTTCGATTATTTTAATTTCGGTATCTGGACTAATTTGGGCAGCTCTATTTTTGGCCGCACGGCATTTACTCCTCCCAATTGTTTCTAATGTTGCATAAATTTGCCGATTTAAATTGCTTTGTTCAAACAGGTCAAAATCAACAATTGTTATCTTTTTAAAACCGGTACGAATAAGTGACTCAAAAGCATATCCGCCTACTCCGCCAAGACCAATTAATAAAACGGAACAATGTTTTATTTGTTCAAAATCCTCTTCACCCATTATATCTATAATTCGTTCATTCATATTTTCACCCACAAAAAAACCAAATGTAAGCAAGTGTGATAAAATCCCGCTCGCTCGCAGGTGGGCATCTCGTCTACACTTTAGGATCCTAATTCACTTAATGGATTAGTTTTCTACACCATGTAGAGTTCTGATTCCCTTATATCACCATAGTCGGTTTTATAAAACTAACTTACCTTTGGTACTTTAATTATATCAAATATAAAAAAATATGCAAGAGATTTGACACTTCTTTTATTTTATAAACGGAAGTTTTCCAACTGATTCAGCACCTATATTATAAGTCTTTCTTAGTTCAGATACCCATTTAGCCATTTCTTGCGAAACACTTATATAAATTTGGTTTCCAAACCCCTCATAATCCCGATCAGCAATAAATTTCGTGTAAATATTATACATGGCGGTGGTAATTAAAATAGGCGTGATTCCTTGTTTAATTAAATTGCGATTTAAAATAATTCTTCCCGTTCGACCATTGCCATCAGTAAATGGATGGATTCTTTCAAATTCAATATGAAAACGGGCTTCTTTTAGACAGATATCTAATAGTCTTTGGTCTTTTTCTTCTACAGTAATTCCTTCTTCTAAATAATTTTTCTGAGTTTTTCCGAAGTCATTTTTATAAGAATATAAAAGTTGCTCAATAGCTTGAGGCACTTTTTCTTTTTCAGTTGTTGCAAAAGTTGCTCCTTGAATAATATTGTTCACTTTTTTATAGCCAATTTCATGATCTTCTTGATCCTTTGTTACTTCGGCATTTAATTCAATAATGTTTTGTTGATTTAGTTCATCTAGTTCTAAAGCATAATAAAAGGCATCAATATGATTTTTCTTCATATTTTGAGCTTTTTGATAAGCCACTTTTCTTAAATTATATAATCTAAAAAAATTAATAACTTTACGATACGTTTCTTTTTCGTCAAAGTTGTTTTCATTAAAAATAACTATATATGGAAGATAACTATTCATTTCTGAAAATTTTTCTTTAAAAATATTATCTACCCATTCTTGAGAATTTAGGTTTACTGTTTCTGCTAGTTTCATGCCTGAATAATCAGCTGAATAGATAATAAAAAAGCGAACTTTAGCTAAAATTTGTTTTTTCTTTTCTTCTTGTAATGTTTCCAAATAGTTTTTTGCGTCTTCACTCAAAAGCTTATCTAATTCATTTTCACATTCTTTTAATTCTTTGAAAGCTTGTTCACATGAAAGACTGGTATAAGAAAAACTTTCGGCAAAAGTCGCGATTTTTTGATCGAAAAAATCTTGTGAAATCTCAAATTCTCCAAATTTTATATTACTCATATTACCACCTTACAAAGATATAATATCATAAAATATTAAAAAAAACTAGCTTATGCTAGTTTGAGGTAAAACGGTGTCATTTGGCATGGAGGGAGTTACAGTTTCCTTTGTAACTACAGTAGCACTCCAACGCTCGCTTACATCACAGTTTGATGAATATGGTGGCGGATTTGGCATATCCATTTTCACAATCATGGGAATTTTAAAGGCTCCACCAAAGGCAACACAACTACCGGGTTGTAAAGTTTTTTGTTTTTCAATAACATCACTAGAAATGTTTGGGAGCATTTCTTCAATGTATTTTAAGTCTTTTGGGTGAGTCATTTTAAAAATCAAAAAGTTAGAAATTTGAGCAATAACCGTATCACTTATTTCTACTGGTCGTTGAGAAATAATACCTAAAATGGCTCCGTATTTACGTCCTTCTTTGGCAATTCGGTCAAAAATATTATAACCAAGTAAGAAGGTATCGTTATCATGTTGAATATATCTATGAGCTTCTTCTAAAATCATATGAATTGGCATTGAAGCTCGATCTTGTAAGCTTTTTGTATAATCAAATAAGATACGACAAATAATTTTAACAATTACTTTGGCATATACATCATCAACATCTTCCAAATTGATATTAATAATTTGGGCTTTTTTTCCGTTTTTCATAATTAAATTTTGAACAAAATCAACTGGTGTTACATATCCTTTGTTAACAAAATACGTTCCGACTTTGGTATTTAAAATACTTGATAGACGAACCTTTATCATAATTGCATCATCATATACTTTGCTGTTGTTTTGAAATCCTTCGCTGATTAACGTAAATTCTAATGCTTTAGAAAAATCTAACATGGAATAAGAATAAATCGTCGGTTCTTTTGTTTCTTCTAGCGTATCATCAACATGTTTTAAAATGTAATCAGTAATTAAAACAGATTCACCAAAATTTCCATTTGAATCAATTTCAAAACATTCTGAGAAACTTCTGGAATAACCAAGGCCTGCTATTCTTGAATCAAAATTAAAATCATCCGTATGACATACTTCAATAATGGTAAAAATTTCATTTTTCTTATGAGCTGTTGTTTGATTACTAAACAAAATAGCAAGTAATGCTTTAGCAATCAAATGATTTTTATAACGAATACTTTCTTCATTATTTTGACTAAATATTTTGGCTAGACGAATTGTTCTTTCAATGATTGGTAATTGGCTATGGCTACTTGCTTGTAATAAAAGCGCCATATCATCAAGCTTTAATAAGCTAACAGGTATTTCTAAAGGAAAATCATCTTCGTCATGCATAGCTGATGTAATGAACTTATATTGATAGATGGGATTATAATTGGTAATTCCTCTTAAAGCATTTTTGTATTCACCATAGGCATCAAATAAAAATAAATTGGCATTTTCATTGACAATACTTTTATCAGAAAAGACATTTTGAATAATTCTTGAGATACCGTGAGTTTTACCAGCTCCAGAGTTACCACATATAAAGAAATGATTGGAGAAAAATGAATTGATTTTAGGATATACAATGTAGTTTTTATAAATGGCACTGTGACCTAATTCAAAAGATTTTTCGGTTTTAGAACCAATTAATTCTTTTAATTCACTTTCATTAATAACTCTAATTTTACTAGATAATAAAGGCTTTCTTATAACACCATTTACGTATCTACCATCAACATATTCGCCTAAAAAACGAATTTTAATGATGTCGGGATTAATTTCAGAAATCTCTCCTAATATTTTTTGATTTGGAGCTTCAAAAATTACATGGATATTCATTAAATCCATTGTTTCATTATTTTTCAAAGTATTTTCAATATGAGCGACACTTTCGCTGATAAAAATAATTCTTCCAAACATAGTCATACCTTCTATTCTTTAAAAATTATATCAAGTATTTTTGAAAAACACAATAAAACAAAAGAAGAAAATAAAATAATCGTATAAAGTGAAAGTAATTCAAATTTCTTTATTGCATGAAATGTCTATTTTTTGACATGAAAGGCCTATTTTAAATCACCATAAACTAAAAAAAGTACTCTTAGTACAAAAAATACGCATTTCATTCCTATAGTGATCCATTTACCTTTTTTTTGCATAAAATATAACTAATTGGTATTAAAATCAAGCACGATTGTTTTTTATGTGAAAGAATAAGGTTGGTGAATATGTTATGAATGTGGAGAGATTAAGAGAAATAAGAAAGGATCGCGATTTGCAGCAAAAAGATATTGCAAAGTTATTAAAGATAAGTCAAGTTCAATATTCTAGATATGAAAGAGGTACAAGAATTATTCCCGTTGATAAACTTTCTATTTTGGCTGAATATTATAATGTAAGTGTTGACTATTTAATTGGCATTACTAATGAAAGAAAACCTTATCCTAAAGTTCCAAATTAAAAACCGTACTATAATGTACGATTTTTTTGTTTTTCTATGTTACGAATAAAACGAATCCATTCAGAAAGTGATTGATTTATATTATAAGTTTTTTCACATTCCTCTTTAAAATATCTTCCGCCTAAAGAAAGTTGTTCTTTCCATCTTTCTTTTCCGGCTTCTGTTTTTTGACTAGAATAGATTTGATACATTCTAAAAAGGCAATGCAAAATTCCAATTAATTCATCTTCTTTTTTCATTAAAAATCACAATTTCCTGGTGTTCTAGGATAAGGAATTACATCTCTTATATTATCTACACCTGTTAAATAAATGAGTAATCGTTCAAAGCCCATGCCAAACCCTGAATGAACACATGTTCCGTATTTGCGAATATTTAAATACCAATCCATTTCCTCTGTATCCATTTGAAGTTCTTTCATTCTATTTAATAGTTTATTGTAATCTTCTTCTCTTTGACTTCCACCCATTAGTTCACCAGCTCCAGGAACTTCTAGATCAACTGCTGCAACCGTCTTACCATCTTCATTTTGTTTCATGTAGAAAGCTTTAATATCTTTAGGCCAATTTGTAATGAAAACTGGGCCATCGAAATATTCTGTAATATATTTTTCATGTTCTTTGGCAATATCTTCACCATATTCTGGTGTAAATTCCCATTTAACATCGGCTTTTTTTAATATGGTTATTACTTCTTCATGAGTAATTCGAGTAAATTTACTATTAACTAATTTCTTTAGTTTTTCAATTAAGCCTTTTTCTACAAATTTATCTAAGAATTCAAATTCATCTGGAGCGTTATCTAAGCAATATTTTACAACATATTTTAACATACTTTCCATAATATCCATATTGCCTTCTAAATCAACAAAAGCCATTTCTGGTTCAATCATCCAAAATTCTGACGCATGAACTTTTGTGTTTGAGTTTTCCGCTCTAAAAGTTGGCCCAAAAGTATAAGTTTTTGAAAAAGCTGTAGCAAATGTTTCCGCTTGCAATTGACCTGAAACAGTTAAAGATGTTTTTTTACCAAAGAAATCTTTTTTGTAATCAACTTCCCCTTTTATTTTTTCAATTTGTTGGGTTGTTACTTGAAACATCTCCCCTGCTCCTTCACAGTCAGAAGCGGTAATGATTGGCGCATGAAAATAAATAAAACCATTTTTACCAAAATATTCATGAATAGCTAAGGCTGCTAGACTACGTATCCGAAAAACAGCTTGGAAAAGATTTGCTCTAGGTCTTAAATACGCGATACTTCTTAAAAACTCATTAGAATGTCTTTTTGGCTGTAATGGATAGTCACTTGGACAATCACCTAATAAGAAAACATTTGAAGCTTTTAATTCAATATCTTGACCACTTCCTTCACTTTTTTGCAAGATACCTGTTACTTCAATGGAAGAGCCGTTGTGAAGAGCCACAACACTTTCAAAATTTTCTAAAGTCTTATCATATACAATTTGTAAATGTTTAAAGCATGTTCCATCAGAAAAATCAATGAATCCAAATTCTTTTTGAGGACGATGATTTCTAATCCAACCATGAACTTTAATTTCTTTACCAAGTAATTCTTCTTTTCTTTTAAACACCTCATCCAAAAACATATTTATCAATCCTTTCTAAAAAATAAAAAACTAGATAAACGTAAGGACGATCCATAGACCGCGGTGCCACCTTACTTTACCTAGGTACGCTTATATTTTATCGAGTATAAACCCGTTCTTAAGTTATAAAGAAGTGTTTTTCTAAAAAGTATTTATGTGGTATTTCCAGCAACTAACCTTCTCTTTTCATAAAAAATCTTTTTATACTTTTTTCTTTCTTAAGAAGATATTCTTATTTTAAAATAAAATAGTTCATTCGTCAAGCTATAGACTTAATTCATACGGTGATTCTTCCGTTCCACTTCCTCCACTTATTTTGACGTTAGAATTTAGATATATGGCGGGGGAAACGCCATAAGCACCGTACGTAGAGTTGCTGTACACACTCCCGTCACTATTCACACGGAACACACGGTACGAATAACTAGCATAGGGAGTTAAAGTCCATTGTACATTACTACTATTATATAGCCAATCATTATTATAACAATCTGGATAATTATTACTAGAACTATAGTACCAACGAACTAAATCAATATCTAAACATGCTTCTCTATTAGTTGCGCTTCCACCACTTGTTGCATATCCATAATCACTTGCATACATTAAACCTATTTTACCGGTCCATGTTGTTGGTCTTTCACTATATACTTCTGTTCCTCTTTCTCTTTCATAAAACATACTTGCTGTTACATCATCATAAGTACTACTTCCTCCTAAGTTCCATACTGCATCACTTATCATTGTCTTCGCTTCTTCTGTTAGTCCATTAGTACTGAAGTCACAAAACGTCGTCGCCCCATTTTCTCCACTTGGACAATTACCACTTGTTCTACTCCAGTATGGCCCATTATTTAAGACTTCTTTTAAGGTACTATCTGTCCAATCATTACTACCGTATGATGAAGTAGATGAGCCTATTCCTCTTGGCTTATTATCCCAACTATAATTACCGATTAGTTCATCTCTAATTAGTTTTATTCTTGTTTCTTTGGTTCCATTACCATTATCAATATTATTAAATACGCCAATGATCCGCCATAATTCATTATTGAATGTTACATAATTATTTGGGTTAGCTCCGATATATCTTATATTGT
>CALVMI010000017.1 GCA_944345045.1 uncultured Bacilli bacterium
AAATAGGTTTATTTATTTCTTTAGGATATTCTAAAGCCAAAATTATTTGTAGTTATCTTTTCTATGTTTTTTTGGCAACAACGATTGGTTTAGCCTTAGGATTAACTGTTGGTTATTTGATTGTACCAATTATTATTTACCGCGTGTATGTATCGATGTTTGTTTTACCAGATTTAGAAGTTTCTTTCAATTTGATTATGAGCCTTATTATTGCAGTAGTTTGTTTTGGGGCAATGAGTTTGGTTACTTATATTACCGCTAATCGTAATTTTAAATATATGCCAGCGAATTTGCTTCGACCAGAAGCCCCAAAGATGGGAAAAAAGGTTTTCTTAGAAAGAATTCGCTTTTTATGGAAACGTTTGAGTTTTACTTGGAAAGTTACTGTTCGAAATTTATTCCGTTATAAGAAAAGAATTGTTATGACTTTAATTGGGATATCAGGTTGTACAGCCTTACTTCTTACAGGATTTGGTATTCAAGATAGTATAGGTTCTTTAATGGATAAACAATTTGGAGAGATTGAAGCTTATGATGCGATTTTCTTTTTAGATGAAGAGACTAGTGAAGTAAGTGATGACGTCACAAATCTATTAAGCGATGTTGAGCATTATGGATTTTTGAATATGGAAACATTTACCTTTAATGCTAATAATAAAAACATTGATATTTATTTAATGGCTTTTCAAGATGTTACTTCTGTTCCAAACTTTTTGCATTTAAGGTCAACTGATGAAACTTCTTTAACTCTTGATGATAACGGAGTAATTCTTTCTTCTAAAACAGCTGATATGTTAAATGTATCTATAGGCGATACATTTGGAATTCGTAATAGTGAAAATGAACTTTTTGTTTTGAAGGTTTCTGGCATTAGTGAAAATTATGTTAATCATTATGTATATATGAGTGATGTTTATTACGAACAAATTTTTGGAAAGAAAAGTTATAATGCCGTCATGACTACTATGGATGATAGCAAGATTAGTGAAGTAGGTAATTCTTTATTAGATTCTGGTCATTTTAGTAGTGTTCAATATATAACGGATAGCATGGATATGTTTCAAGATATTATTCGCAGTATGAATGACATTGTCTTACTTATTCTTGGATTTTCAACATTCTTAGCAATCACTGTTTTATATAATTTAACTACTATTAATATTAGTGAACGAACAAGGGAGATTGCAACTTTGAAAGTACTTGGATTCCATGATAAAGAGGTATCAGCCTATGTTTACCGAGAAACGTTGGTTTTGACAATCTTTGGTATTTTAATCGGTCTAGGTCTTGGTGTTTTATTAAATCAGTTCGTTATGACTGTTGCTGAAACTGATGAGATTTTATTTATTAAGCATATTTATGGATTGAGTTATTTATATACATTCTTAATTATGACTTTATTTACGATTATTGTACAGTTTGTTACTTTCTTTATTTTGAAAAAAATCAATATGATTGATTCTTTAAAGTCTGTTGAATAATTAGAAACTAGCTAATTTTGACATGTTTTGTCGAATCGCTAGTTTTTTTCTTTTTTCTATTTATAATAAGCCTCACTTTCTTAGGAAAGGGGGGTGAATTTATGAACAGTAAGGAAGTTAGAAAGGTTATTACTTTTGAAACTATTAGAGAGATTTTGTTTAGTAATGAATTTTATGCTTTTACGATTTTCTCAAAATTAACTGGTCTTTCTGTAGATGAATTAATGTCCAATAGAGTCGCGACAATATTAGAAGAACTTAAAAGCTCTTTAAACAAACCTTCTGATTACATATATTTCTCGATTACTAGTAAAGCTACAATTAGTGATGTAATTGCATACGGTGGTTCCATATGCACTTGGTTATCTAGACCTTTTAAAAATTTGGATAAAAAAATTACTCAGATTAACTTTTCTTTTGGACATCTAGATACATTTAACACACATGATCTGGTATCTAGAAAAATCAGTGATTATGAAGGACATCTGAAGTATGAATATCTTATTAATTTAGATTATTTGTATTCCTGTGATGAAAAGTCTTTTGCTAATTCTGATAGTTTGGAATACTTGCTTCGACCTTTTATTTGCTTTGATTTTAAAGTACTTGATCAAATGTATGAAAATGATGAGATGATGCAAGAAGTAGTCAAAACATTAAAGAATCTAAAAGAGAACGCTTATGTTTTAGAGTATAATCCCGTTGTTGTATCTGTGTAATTAAAAAACTATCAATTTTTTAATTTTGATAGTTTTTTTGATAGGTAAATATGATATACTTATAATAGTTGGAGTGTGGTTTATATGGAAAAAGAAAGTCGGAAAAATTATGATGCATTAAAATTGGCTTTAGTTATAATTGTTGGAATGTTGATAATTGGCTTTTTACTATTTTTGGTTTTCACTTATCAAGAGGAAGAAATTCAAGATAGTTCATCTATAGAGGAGAATGCACAACAGGTAAATGACTATTTACCTACTAGTACAGAAGAACTTTTAGATTTATATGGTGAGATAGCTTTTGCAAATGATAGCTTAGATCGAATTAATTTTAGTTTCAACATGAATGTTTCCAGTGGTGATGAAGTGTCGGTTTATGTTTATAGTTCACCTAAACTTGTTGGAAATTTTAAAGTTCAAGAAGAAACTGGAAATCTGTATATTGATGGTTTAGAAAGTATCTTAAAAACTATGAATTTAGAAGCCGGAATGCATCATTTGGTTTTGGTATTAGACGAACAAATTTTAGGATATGTAGAAATTACAATTCCTGAAGAATTTAAAACAGAAGTCAATGAAGAAAATCCTAACAATGAAAATTCTGATGAAAATAATTCTTCAAATGAGAATACAACAAATACGAAAACAGAAACAAAAATTGAAATAGAAAATATTTCTTATAGTACAGAAGAAGTATCTGAAGTAAATATGAAACGTGGAGAAAGAAGAGTTACACAAGCTGGTCAAGTTGGTAAAAAAGAAGTTACTTATCAAATTACTTATGATGAAAGTGGTAAAGAAATTTCAAGGGAAAAGATTTCTGAAAAGATTGTAGTTCAACCAGTAAATGAGAAAGTATTAGTTGGAAGTAGTGATTATAATATCAATACTGATACTTATTATTTTGTAGGTGGTCATTCTTGTTTGTCTCAAGATTTTGATCTAGAAACTTTAGAATGTAAAGGTGAAAAATATTCTTTTTCTGCTATTA